>JAJFKD010000037.1 GCA_021773405.1 Porticoccus sp. | reverse complement strand
ATTAAAAAAGCTCTAACCTACCCAATTGCCGTTGTAGTTGTTGCCATCGTTGTTACCGGCATACTTTTAGTTAAAGTAGTTCCCACTTTTGCAGAAACATTTAGTGGGTTTGGGGCTGACTTACCAGCTTTTACACTTTTTGTTCTAGGCCTGTCCGAAACAGCTCAAGAATACTGGTTCATTTGGCTAGTGGCCATAATAGCTACATTTATCTGTTTTAAAGAAGCACGAAAGCGATCGCCTAAATTCTCCGATGCCGTAGATAAATTTTCTCTAAAAATTCCTATCACTGGGAATATTATGTACCAAGCAATTGTGGCCCGCTTCGCAAGAACTCTGTCAACAACTTTTGCTGCTGGCGTGCCCTTAGTTGACGCACTCAACTCAGTGGCAGGGGCATCTGGAAATGCAGTTTACCGAGAAGCTACATTAAAGGTTCGTGATGAGGTCACCACAGGTATACAACTTAATCAAGCTCTTAGAGCAACGGGCAAATTCCCAGTACTACTGTTACAAATGGCCTCTATTGGTGAAGAATCTGGCGCTTTAGATGAAATGCTTGAAAAAGCTGCCGTTCATTATGAAGACGCTGTTGATAATGCCGTAGACAATCTAACCACATTACTAGAACCGATGATTATGTCAGTGCTTGGTATACTTGTAGGTGGATTACTGATCGCCATGTACTTACCAATATTTAAACTTGGTTCAGTAATCTAGAATTTTAAAATTAACGTTACGTATAGAGAAATCATGTAAATGAATGAAGCCTTGGGGTTACCCCCAGCCCTTGTGGTAACCGTAAGTTTTATTCTCGGGCTATTGATTGGCAGTTTTCTTAATGTTGTTATCTATAGGTTGCCTCTACAACTTTCTACTTCCTGGCGAAAAGAATCCCTAGATTTTCTCGGAATGGAACCGGAACCTAACACACAGAATGTAAATGTTGTGGTTCCTGCGTCCCATTGCCCCAAATGTGGTGCAGAAGTAAAGCCCTGGCAAAATATCCCCGTGATCAGCTATCTTTTTCTGAAGGGAAAATGTGCCAACTGTGCCACGCCTATCTCACTGCAATACCCATTAATAGAACTCACTTGTGCAATCATCACCACATTTGTAGTGCTTCATTTTGGAATCAACACAACAGCATTGCTTGTTCTTCTGTTTAGCTGGAGCCTTATTGCTCTTACAGGTATTGATTTTAATGAACAACTCCTACCAGACAACATTACCCTACCACTTTTATGGCTAGGGCTTTTAATCAATATTAACAATACCTTTGCCACCTTAAACGACGCCGTTATTGGTGCAGCAGCTGGGTACCTGGCTTTGTGGTGGATCTTCTGGGTCTTCAAGCTGCTAACAGGTAAAGAAGGAATGGGGCACGGAGACTTCAAACTACTTGCCGCCCTCGGTGCCTGGATGGGCTGGCAGCAACTGCTATTAATAGTTTTATTGTCTTCTTTGGTCGGTGCCATTGTTGGCATCGTTATGATGGTATTTCTGGGGCGCGATAAACAAATCCCTATCCCCTTCGGCCCCTACCTTGCTGCAGCTGGTTGGATAGCACTCATTTGGGGCGATACTTTAACCAGCCAATATTTAGCTCTATATAGTTAAATGCTCTTCATATAAATGCTACTTACATAATAAATACAATGTACATTATCGGTCTAACAGGTGGTATCGGGAGTGGTAAAAGTACTGTTGCCAATTGTTTTTCTCAACTGGGAATAGACATTGTTAATGCAGATGAAGCTGCACGCCATGTAGTTGAAAAAGGTTCTCCCGCCTTATCTAAAATAGCTACACACTTTGGCCCAAAATCTCTTCTTGAAGATGGCACTCTGAACAGAGCTTTTCTACGTGAAGAAATCTTTAATCAACCCGATAAACGCCAATGGCTCGAAGAGTTATTGCACCCACTCATTAAAATATGGATTCAAGAGGCCTTAGAAAACTCATCAAGCTCCTACACTATTCTCGAATCACCACTCTTGCTTGAAACCAGCCAACATAAACTTGCTGACCGCATTCTAGTAGTAGATGTGCCTGTAAAATTACAAGTGAGCAGGGCCATGCAACGTGATGGTAATAACAAGCAGCAAATAGAAGCGATTATGGACACCCAAATATCTAGGGAAGAACGAATTAAACGAGCTGATGAGATTATTGATAACAGTGGATCATCAGAAAACTTGACTGAAAAAGTACAAGCTCTGCACCAAACCTACTTACAATTAGCCAACAAAAAAAGCCATGAATAGCGACAGCCCAAATACCAATTTGCCAACAAAAGTAAACTGCCCTACCTGTAAAAAAAGTGTAGTTTGGAATGAACAATCTCATTACCGACCTTTCTGCTCTCAACGTTGCCAGCAGATTGATTTTGGTGAGTGGGCATCAGAAAGTTTTAGCATCCCTGGAGTACCCAATAACCAAGGACAAGAGCACCAAGAACAAGGGAATCAAGGGCATGCAGAGAGCGAATTCGACAATTTAGAACAAGGACCAACTAGACATTAATAATCCAAAATAATTTGGAGGCTCCGATGAAAGAGTATTCGTTGTAGAGGATTAGCCCTGAGTCTTTTGGAATTCGCTCTGCAACTCACTGATAATCAAATTATTTGCTTCGGGAAAGGAATATTCATTTAACTGGCTAACGGTAACCCACTCAATCTCTTGCCCTTCATTTCCTTTAGCATTACCTGAAAACTCTGTCACCTTCCACACATCAAGCAATACAGATTTTTCTGGGTAGTCATACTGAATATTGATGAGCGGTTCTGCCTGTAAAACAAAAATAGCGAGCTCTTCCTCAAGCTCTCGGGCCAATGCTTCAAATACGTGCTCACCTTGCTCGACCTTACCACCTGGAAATTCCCACAGGCCACCCTTATGGACATGGTCTGGTCGTTTGGCAATCAGGATTTTGTTGCTGTCATTTTGATCGACGATAACAGCCACAGCCACATGAACAGCCACATGAATTATCTGATTCATGTTCTGTATTCTGCATTTATTTTCACGTAATCATGAGACAAATCAGTGGTCCAAACCGTTTCATCCACATCACCACGATTTAGCATTATACGTATGCTAATTTCCTCCTGATCCATAACCGCTTGGCCATCAGATTCAGAGTAACTATCTGCTCGACCACCTTTTTCAGCGATCAACACGTCATCCAGATAGACCTGTATTTTATCCACATCAAGGTCAGAAACACCTGCACGGCCAATGGCCGCGAGAATTCTTCCCCAGTTCGGGTCAGATGCAAACAGTGCCGTTTTCACCAAAGGAGACTCTGCCACTGTATAGGCTACCGCTAAAGATTCAGCGCTATTTTTACCACCTGAAACCTCTACAGCGACAAACTTTGTGGCACCTTCGCCATCCTGAATGATTTGCTGGGCCAGGGAAATAAACAGCTGATTTAACTGGGTATTAAAAAGTATCTGCTCAGCCTCTGATAATTCACTGTATTCAACACCCGACGCTCCCGTTGCAACCAACATGGCACAATCATTGGTCGAGGTATCACCATCCACAGTAATACGATTAAAAGAGGCCTCTACTGCATCGCTGACCAATTGTTGAAGTAATGGCGGGTTAATCGCTATATCCGTCGCCACATAGGACAACATAGTGGCCATATTCGGCTTAATCATGCCCGAACCCTTGGCAATACCAGTAATAGCCACAGACTTATTCTTCAACTGTAGTTGAACACTTTCACCCTTTGGCCGTGTATCTGTAGTTAGAATACCTAGGGCTGCGTCCAACCAACCCGACTCAGAAAGATCAGCATAAGCCGCAGGCAATGCAGCGACTATCTTGCTTACCGGTAAAGGCTCACCAATCACACCTGTAGAAAATGGTAGTACTGCTTCTGTGGCCACTTGGGCAATTTCAGCCAAGGATTCACACATTGTTTTTGCGTCCTGCTTACCTTGCTCACCAGTCCCTGCATTGGCGTTTCCTGTATTAGTCACAAAATATCGACTTTCAGCTTTGTCCAGATGGGCCTTGCTCAACTGCACAGGCGCAGCACAAAAAGCATTTTTAGTAAAAACACCTGCAACAGTGCTCCCCTCGGCCATCGACATAATCACCAAGTCTTTGCGGCCAGGTGTTTTTATACCTGCAGATGTTGTTCCCAACTTAAAACCTGCTACGGGATACATTTCTGGAAAATAATCTTTTCCAACTGCCATATTGCTCTCTCTTATCTGCTTTTCGTTAGCTAATGTCTATTCTCTCATTCGCCCCTAACACGACTTAACAACCTTGGTCAGGGCGGATTGGTTCCATTTACATTAGTTAAGCTTTCCATGGCACTGCTTGAACTTCTTACCACTACCACATGGACAAGGGTCATTCCTACCCACTTTTTTACCCGATCGAACAAAGGGCTGGGCAGCAGAGGGGACTGGCTCTTCACTCTCACCACCACCTATAGCTGATACTTCTTCATGTTTCATCTGCAGTTCTTGGCGCTGCTGGGCTTCGCGCTGTTGTCTTTCCAGCTCCTCCGCTTCATCACGGCTTCTCACTTCGACCCGACTTAGAAAGCGAATAGTTTCTAATTTGACGTTTTCCAGCATTTGCTGAAATAACTCAAAAGATTCCCTTTTATATTCCTGCCTTGGATTTTTCTGTGCGTATGCCCGTAAACCAATTCCCTGACGTAAATGATCCATATTGGAAAGGTGCTCTTTCCAAAGTGTATCAACCACCTGCAACATAACTTGTCGCTCAATAATGCGAATATCTGGGCCGATTTTGTTCGACTTTTCTTCGTATGCCTCGGTCATATGCTGCTGGATACGCTCCCGCAGACCTTCCTCATGCAGACGTTCATCATCATCCAACCATTGCTGTATCGGCAGCTCCAAACCAAATTCTGCACCAAGATAACTTTCCAGCCCTGCTACATCCCATTGCTCCACCAAACTTTGGGGAGGGATGTAATAGCTAATAGAAGAATTAACCACATCAGCCCTAACGTTAGTAATCACCTCAGCAATATCATCATCGACAAGCAAATCATTGCGCTGCTGGTAAACAACCTGACGCTGGTCGTTGGCCACATCATCAAACTCCAATAAACTTTTGCGCATATCAAAGTTACGGCCTTCAACTTTACGCTGGGCCTTTTCAATGGCGTTGGTCACCATTCGATGCTCAATGGCTTCACCTTTTTCCATCCCCAATGCACGCATCATATTTTTGACTCGGTCCGAGGCAAATAAGCGCATTAAAGGATCTTCAAGGGATAGGTAAAAACGAGAAACACCCGGATCTCCCTGGCGACCCGCACGACCGCGCAACTGATTATCAATGCGGCGAGATTCATGTCGCTCAGTACAAAGAATATGCAAACCACCCGATTCAATCACTTGATCATGGCGCTTTTGCCACTCTTCCTTAATCATTGCAATTTTGGATTCAGTGGGATTTTCTATTGCAGCAATCTCTGCCTCCCAGTTACCACCCAAAACAATATCTGTACCACGGCCAGCCATATTAGTAGCAATGGTTACGGTTCCCGGCTGTCCTGCCTGGGCAATAATTTGGGCTTCTTTTTCATGGTATTTCGCATTCAAAACCTGATGGGGTATTTTTGCCACATCCAACCGCGCTGACATCGCCTCAGAACTTTCAATTGAAGCCGTACCCACCAACACAGGGGCTTTGTTCTCAATACAAGACTTGATGTCTTCCACCACGGCATCGTATTTCTCTTCAGTGGTCAGATAAATCAGATCATTAAGATCTTGCCGAGCAATGGGCATATTGGTCGGAATAACCACAACGGGCAGACCATAAATCTGATGGAACTCATAAGCCTCAGTATCTGCCGTACCCGTCATACCAGATAACTTGTCATAAAGACGGAAGTAATTTTGAAATGTAGTCGACGCTAATGTCTGACTTTCACTCTGAATATGAACGCCCTCTTTTGCCTCAATAGCCTGATGCAAACCTTCGGACAACCGTCGCCCTGACATCGTGCGCCCAGTGTGTTCATCAATTAATACAATTTGGCCATCTTGAACAATATATTCCACATCTTTGTGGAACAAATGATGGGCTTTTAATGCTGATTGCACATGATGAAGCAAGGCTAAATTCGTCGCACTATATAAACTATCACCTTCTTGAAGTAAGCCTTCACTTTCAAGCATAGCCTCTACTTTCTGGTGTCCTTCTTCTGTTAGTTCTACCTGACGTGATTTTTCATCAATAATAAAATCTCCCGTCGCTGGCTCCGGTACTTCTGATTCCACCAGCTCTTCTTGCTGCTCTTGCTGTGGTTTCAGTGTGGGAATTAATTGGTTCATTCTCTGGTATAGTGCCGAGCTATCTTCCGCCGCACCAGAAATAACTAATGGTGTTCTAGCCTCATCGATCAGAATAGAATCCACCTCATCGACAATGGCAAAATTCAAACCACGTTGAGCTTTATCTTCAAGACGCAACACCATGTTGTCACGAAGGTAATCAAAGCCAAATTCATTGTTGGTGCCATAAGTAATATCAGCAGCATAAGCATTAAGTTTTTCTTCTTGTGGCTGCTCGGACAAAATAACATCAGCCCGCATACCAAGAAATTCATAGACAGGTGCCATCCACTGGGCATCTCGACTCGCCAAGTATTCATTCACTGTCACCACGTGTACGCCATCACCTGAAAGCGCATTGAGGTACGCTGGCAACGTTGCCATAAGGGTTTTACCTTCACCGGTACGCATTTCAGAAATACGGCCTTCGTGGAGTGTCATTCCACCGATTAGCTGGACAGCAATATGCCTCATTCCCAATGAACGTATGGCCGCTTCACGAACGGCAGCAAATGCTTCGGGCAACAACTGGTCCAGTGTTTCCCCATCACGATAACGTTGACGAAACTGCTCTGTTTTTTCTTTTAACGCGTCATCCGAAAGGGCAGTAAACTCTTCATCGAGTGCATTGATACGCTTGACCACTTTGCGCATCCGCTTTATTTCACGATCATTTTTACTACCAAACAGTTTTGTTAAGAATTTCATTTTTAATCCGGAAATTTTTATCTAGTGGTTTTATTCTTTAGAAGAGCTTTACTTATACCGAGCTTAACTTTTTACAGTTTTTTATCGGCCTTTTGCCTTAGAAGGCATCTTTGTCAGTATGTTATCAGCTGAACCACGCGTAGGAGTTTTACACCCAAAAAGGATCAGAGATATGACAAAAAGAAATGTATTTATCGGATGGTACGTCGGATATAACTGGCAGGATCGACAGAGCGACCATTTTTATAGACTTCAAAGTGAACATGTGGTCCAGTAGAACGACCACTGCTGCCCATCAGGCCAATGGTTTCACCTTTTTTGACCGCATCACCAACACTGACCAGATTCTTTTTATTATGGGCATAGCGTGTGATGTAACCTTCACCATGATCCAGTTCGATCATTTGACCATAGCCTTGCTTATCGCCTGACCAAGTCACCACACCAGAGGCTACGGCAACAATACTCGCACCATCTTTGCCGGCAAAATCCACACCATTATGCCAAGAACGGCGACCATGAAATGGATCTGTACGATAACCATAGCGAGAAGACATCCAACCCTTATGAATGGGTCGACCTGTCACAGAACTTTCCTGTTTTAACTTACGATCAACCATAAGAGATTCGAGGATCCCCAATTGGCTTTCGCGGCTAGCCAGCTGTTTATCTAGCTGGGCATATAACTGCTCTAAATCACTATGTGCGAGTAATCCAGCTTGCTCCTGCTCGGGCCCACCCAATGCAGATTGCTGACTAAAATCAAATTCGCCATCATCCAGGCTGGCCATATCAGTCAGCCGCTCACCAAGGGCATCAATTCTAACCAGCCGGGCTTGCATAGCTGCTAACTTTAACGTGAGCGCTTCAACTTTTTGCCGGGCTTCAACACGGCCTGCTTCTAATTCTGATTGCTGGTGGGCCAATTCACGCTTCATCAGCTCAATGGAGCTAACCAGATCAGACTGATCACCGCCAAACTGCATTCCCAAAAGCACGCCGCCACCAACAGGTAAACCTAACAAACATACAGACAACAGCACCTTCGCCCAGTTATTGAGCGAGACCGAACGAGATTTACCGTCACGATTGCTGATAAAAATAATGTTCATAATGTCAGTATGCTTTTCCTGCTTTAGGTTTGGCGCCTAACTCTTTGTTCTGTTTTCACTTCAGTTTTAAACGACTTCTACTAAAATGTAGCTACTTTTGGGCCCACTATACCGTAAGCAACGGTTTCATATATGAGATCGGTGCCTCATCTTCGTCATCTTCAAAAGTTACCACTTCCCATGCATCTTCCTGGGCAATTAACTCTCTCAGTGACGCATTATTCAAACCATGACCTGATTTATGCCCTACAAACTCACCAATAAGACTGTTTCCCAACAGATACAAATCACCAATGGCATCAAGGATTTTGTGTTTAACAAATTCATCTTCGTAACGAAGGCCATCCTCGTTTAGCACTTGAAACTCATCAACAACAATGGCGTTATCCATACTACCGCCACGAGCCAAGCCTTTTGACCTTAGGTATTCAATTTCGTGCATAAAGCCAAAGGTCCGAGCGCGACTCACTTCTTTTACAAAGGAGGTGCTACAAAAATCGACTTCGGCCTTCAATGTCCGGTTGTGAAAAGCGGGATGATCAAAATCGATAGAAAAACTGACTTTAAAGCCGTCAAACGGCTTAAAGGACGCGACCTTATCACCATCAGTAACGGTAATAGGACGTTTAATACGTATAAATTGCTTTGGCTCTTCCTGTTCCCTGATACCAGCAGACTGCAACAGAAAAACAAAAGGCCCGGCACTGCCGTCCATAATAGGCACTTCAGGAGCAGTCACATCAATAATGGCATTGTCTATTCCCAGGCCAGCCATAGCTGACAGCAAATGCTCGACAGTAGAAACCCGAACATCGCCATTCATTAATGTTGTAGATAAGGTTGTCTCTCCAACATTTTCTGCTTTCGCATGTATCTCAACGACAGGATCAAGATCCGTGCGACGGAAAATAATACCAGTATTTACAGGGGCCGGATGCAGTGTCAGGTACACTTTTTCACCAGTGTGCAAACCCACACCAGTAGCGCGAATCATATTATTTAATGTGCGCTGTCTAATCATTATTTAGGTCGCCCAATCTTAAGTCACCCATATATTTGTTTAAAGGTTGTATTCGTTTAGGACGCGCTTCTATTAAACGCTACGACCACACTACACCCATCAAACATAAAACAAGGTCGCAATACTAGCAGAACTGTATCCTCAGCTCCAACTCAAGTCATGGTCATGGGCCGCTGGCGATATAGAGGGGTAGTGCCAGACGGCCCCATGAAGCAGGGTACTTTTTATCAGTACCCTTTTCTACCTTAAGGTATCCTTCTATAGGACACCTTAATAACTAGCGAGTCTAGTCCGCTTGGCGACGCAAAAATGCGGGGATATCCAAATAATCCATATCCGGGTCAGTCCTGGCATCAAGCTTACGTGCAACAGCCTCATTTCCTCGTGGCTCACGACGAATAATCGTTGGCTTTTCCAACGCATCGTAATCCATCTCGCCGCTGCTTTTTAGTGCGTTCATTCCAGCAGCAGGGGTGTTGTCCACAACCTTGGTTGGCTGCTTCCGCTCAACAGGCTGTCCAAGCCCGGTAGCTACAACGGTTACCCGAAGCTTATCACCCATGTCTGGATCAATAACAGTACCTACAACAACAGTCGCATTATCCGAAGCAAACGCTTCAACAGTGTCACCCACGTCGGAGAATTCACCTAGAGACAAATCTGGACCAGCAGTAATATTAACCAAAATACCACGAGCACCCTGCAGGTTAATATCTTCCAAGAGCGGACTATGAATAGCCATTTCAGCAGCTTCACGCGCTCGATCTTCACCCACAGCTTCACCTGTGCCCATCATAGCCTGACCCATTTCAGACATCACCGTGCGCACATCGGCAAAATCCACATTGATCATTCCAGGACGAATAATTAGATCAGCAATGCCCTGAACAGCACCCAGTAGAACATCGTTAGCGGCCTTAAATGCTTCAAGTAAACTGGTAGTCTTACCCAACACCTGCAGTAATTTTTCATTAGGGACCGTAATCAACGAATCTACTTTATCTTTGAGCTCCTTAAGCCCCTCTTCGGCAACAGACATGCGTTTACGCCCTTCAAATATGAAGGGGCGTGTCACAACAGCTACCGTCAAAATACCCAGCTCTTTAGCAACATCAGCAACAATAGGAGCAGCGCCGGTTCCGGTTCCACCACCCATCCCTGCTGTGATAAAGACCATATCAGACCCCTGAAGCACATCAGCAATGCGATCACGATCCTCCATAGCCGCCTGGCGACCCACATCTGGATTGGCTCCCGCACCCAACCCTTTAGTTAGGCCATTACCCAACTGTAAGACGGTTGCATCACCAATATCTTTCAGTGCCTGAGCATCCGTATTGGCGCAGATAAATTCTACTCCATCAACGGTACTCTCCATCATATGACGAAGTGCATTACCACCACCGCCACCAACACCGATCACCTTAATTTCCGCGCTATCCGGCACGTTTTCTACTATTTGAAACATAACGATTACCCCTCGTTTACCCTGTCTAAAGTTAAAACAAAAATTTATAAATTACCCTGAAACCAGCCCTTCATTCGGCTCATCAAACCTTCTCCACTGCTTTCTCGCCGCTTGGAAGGTGTAGAACCTTCAGCCTGCTGCTGCATGCCATAAAGCAATAACCCAACACCCGTTGAATAGATCGGATTATCGACAATATCCGTTAGTCCCTTTATGTTATGGGGCGCACCTAATCTGACGGGCATATGGAAAATCTCCTCCGCTAACTCAACGACACCTTCCATCTTGGCCGTGCCACCCGTCAGTACCATTCCGGCAGCCACAAGGTCTTCAAAACCACTGCGACGCAATTCAGCTTGAACCAATGTAAATAATTCGTCATAACGCGGCTCAATGACTTCGGCCAATGCCTGGCGGGATAAATCCCGATGAGGCCGATCTCCCACACTAGGGACCTTAATAGTCTCCTCTGGCCCTGCTAGCTTGGCTAACGCACAGGCATATTTGATTTTTAGTTCTTCGGCGTGGGCCGTCGGTGTTCTCAAAGCATGAGCAATATCATTAGTGACCTGATCACCCGCAATTGGAATGACACCCGTATGTCGAATGGCTCCATCAGTGAAAATAGCAATATCCGTGGTACCACCACCGATATCCACCAAGCACACACCCAATTGCTTCTCGTCTTCTGTTAGCACGGCATAGCTGGATGCAAGCTGCTCTAAAATAATGTCGTCCACTTCAAGGCCACATCGACGTATACATTTTTTAATGTTTTGAGCTGCATTGGCAGCACAGGTCACCAAATGCACCTTGGATTCAAGACGAACACCAGACATACCCAGCGGCTCTCTCACACCTTCCTGGTTGTCGATAATGAATTCCTGGGGCAGTACATGGAGTATTTCCTGGTCGGCAGGAATCGCTACAGCCCTAGCCGCATCAATAACACGCTCGATATCCAGTGGCAGCACTTCACGATCCCGAATAGCGACAATCCCATGGGAATTCAGGCTGCGTATATGACTGCCAGCAATACCAGCAAATACTGAATGTATATGGCAACC
This sequence comes from Porticoccus sp., assembly GCA_021773405.1. Lineage (GTDB taxonomy): Bacteria > Pseudomonadota > Gammaproteobacteria > Pseudomonadales > Porticoccaceae > Porticoccus. Next base: position 72,885 of record JAJFKD010000037.1, on the reverse strand, counting down.
TGCCATTAATTCTGCTTCTTCAATCGCACGCTGAATTGAATGAACAGTGGACTCAATATTGACCACCACACCTTTTTTCAAACCAGATGAAGGGTGTAGTCCCGTACCCACAATTTCGAGGGTTCCATCAGGGCCTGTCTGGCCGACAATGGAAACCACCTTGGAGGTTCCAATATCCAGCCCGACAATCAATTGTTCTTCACTTGAGTTCGCCATCTTTCGACCTCACACCTTCCCCGATAAATTGGATGCTTCTGTAGACTTTTCAGCCCACTGCACTGCTATGCCGTTGTCATAACGGATATCTACACTGACAATTTGCGCTGCTTTACCTTTCAACGTGGATGTCCATACCACTAAAAAACGACGCATTTTTTCCATCACCTGGTCACGCCCAATAACAAGTTCCAGCCCGTTAGCCAAACTCAACCACCAAGCACCTCGTTCATCACGCTTTAAGCCAGCTATCTTTAAACTTGAGGGCTGCAGCAATTGAGCAATCTCTCGATAAGCTTTCATCAATGAACGCTCAGCATTCACGTCGCCTTGCAATAAAGGTAAATGAGCCAAAATACTGTTATCCGGTATTTCCAACATCTCTCCGCGGCTATTTAAAAACCCCGTCTTTCCCCAACGGGCAATAGGCACTTCTTCTTTCACTGTGATAACCAAACCACCTGGCCATTGACGACTAACGGTTGCTTGCTCTATCCAGGGATGCATCTCCAACTGGCTTCGAATCCCATCAAGATCCAAACTGAGAATCCCGCCGTCAATCAAAGGCTCTACTCGGCGCTGAACCTCAGCCTGATCTACATAACTGAACTGCCCTTTTACTGAGATAACCCCAATAGGCACATCCAACTTATGGAATATTTTTTCACCACCCCATATCGCGCCAGTGATCAACGCCACAACGAACAACAGTGACAAACTACGAGACAACCAGCTCAGCTTTTCCTTCCAAGACGAAGACTCACCCTGACCAGCTACACCTGCTTTTAAACGATTTGTCGCCATCGCCTCAAACGCTCGCTCTAGTGTTTAACGACGATTTATTCATCGCTGATTTTTCTCTTAAAAAGGTGGTGTCCAATATTTTTAATACCAAGGCATCAAAACTGTATCCAGCAGCAGCAGCGGCCATTGGCACCAAGCTGTGATCCGTCATACCCGGCACGGTATTCACCTCCAACACAAAAAATTCGCCTGCTGCATTGGTCATCACATCAACTCGGCCCCAGCCACTACAACCCAAACTCTCGAAGGCTTTTTTTGCCAACCCACGAAGAGATGCCTCTTCTTTTTCAGGCAAACCACATGGGCACAAATAGCGTGTGTCATCAGCCAAATACTTCGCGTCGTAATCGTAAAAAGCATGATCTGTCTCAAGTTTTATTGCCGGCAACACCTCACCACCTAACATGGCAACGGTATACTCAGCACCAGAAATCCATTGCTCTGCAATCACACTGTTATCTAATTGCGCAGCTGCTTGCCAAGCTTTCTCTAGGGCTTCCGGTGTATCTGCTCTTGTCATTCCCAGGCTTGAACCCTCATGGGAAGGCTTCACCATCACCACGCCACCCAAGTCACTCAATGTTTGCTGCCAATCAGTATTCTCATTAAGTACGGCAAACTTGGCGGTGGGCACACCAACACCTTGCCAAAATTGCTTGCTGTGTAACTTGTCCATGGCCAATGCGGAGGCAAACACACCGCTTCCGGTGTAGGGCAAGCCATAAAACTGCAACGCCCCTTGCAAACTTCCATCTTCACCACCCGGCCCATGCAACATAATGAGTGCGCGATCTAACTGATGCTCAGGTAGCCTCTGTAAGAGATCATCACTGACATCAATGGGCACAATATCCACACCACTACGCCGCAGTGACTTAATCACTGAATCGCCTGACAGCAACGAAATATCCCGCTCAGCAGAAGCGCCGCCATAGAGTACGCCGACCCGGCCGTATTTCTGTTGCATTGATGTATTTACTGATTCAGTCATGCTCTCTTGCCTTACGCTACCCACCTGTTACACAAGCTTCCTATCCGCCAGAATTTTCACTAATTTACCAACGCTACCCGCTCCCTGAGTGATCACCATGTCACCACCCTGAACAACGTCTTTGAGCACATCGCCTACTTCTTCAATATCTTGCACATAAATAGGATCAACCAATCCACGCTGACGAATACTGCGACACAAGGCCCTGCTATCCGCTCCTGGAATTTCTTCCTCACCTGCGGAATAAACTTCCAACAACAACAGCACATCGCAGCTCGACAGTACTTGAACAAAATCTTCGTAGAGGTCGCGGGTTCGGGTATATCGATGGGGCTGAAACACCATGACTAAACGCTTCTGTGGCCAGCCTTCTCTCACCGCCTTAATCGTGGCCGCGACTTCCCTTGGATGATGACCGTAATCATCCACTAACATGGCATCACCATTACCAACAGGGTATTCACCATAAATCTCAAAGCGACGACCAACACCTTGAAACTCCGCCAAACCACTCTGAATTGCCTTATCCGACATAGCTTCATCAGTGGCAACAGCAATGGCTGCAGTCGCATTCAAAACATTGTGAACGCCTGGAATATTCATCTCGATATCCAGGGGCTTATCATGATCAGGGCGATGCACCTGGAACTTGCTATGACGCTGTTCCATTGACACATTTTCAATTCGGTAATCTGCATCATCGGCAAAGCCGTACGTCAGCACTGGCCGAGAAACCTCGGGCAAAATATCTCTTACCACAGGGTCATCAATGCAAAGCACTGCGAGACCGTAGAAAGGCAGATTGTGAAGAAACTCAACAAAGGTTTGTTTCAACTTATTGAAATCAAAACCATAGGTTTCCATATGGTCTGCATCAATATTTGTAATAACGGCGACCATAGGTTGCAGGTGTAAAAATGAGGCATCACTTTCATCGGCTTCTGCCACCAAGTAACGACTCTCACCCAAACGAGCATTCGTATTTGCACCCTTCACCAAACCACCAATCACAAAGGTAGGATCCTTTCCTTCAGCCGCCAATATAGATGCCAATAAACTGGTCGTTGTGGTTTTACCGTGGGTACCCGCCACCGCCACACCGTGCCTGTAGCGCATTAACTCAGCCAACATTTCTGCCCGGCGCACCACAGGAATACGCTGCTCTCTCGCACTAACAATTTCAGGGTTGTCCATGGTGACTGCGGAAGACTTCACCACCACGTCGACGTTATTTACATTCTCCGCCGCATGGCCCCGCTGGATAGTTGCCCCTAACTTTTCCAAGCGGCGGGTATTGTTGTTAACACCCAAATCAGAACCGGAAATTTCATAGCCCTGGTTCAGCAGCACTTCTGCAATACCACACATACCGCTGCCGCCAATACCAATAAAGTGAATGCGGCGAATGCGGCGCATTTCTGGGACCTGATAAATACCTTCACTGCCCACGGCATACCTCCATACAAATATCGGCTACCGATTCAGCCACGCCACTTTTTGCCATAGCCCGAGCATTAACCGCCATTGATTGCAGCTTTGTTCTATCTGTCGACCATTCTGTTATCTGTGCCGCCAACTTTTCTGGCGTTAAATCTGATTGCTGCATTAATAACGCTGCCTTTTGCTCAACTAACCATTCTCCATTCTTTGTTTGGTGATCATCGATGGCATGGGGGTAGGGAATTAACAATGCACCGACACCCGCTGCCGTTAACTCTGCAACGGTTAAAGCCCCCGCCCGACAAACCACCACGTCAGCCCATTCGTAAGCCTCGGCCATATCTGCAATAAATGGCTCAATACTGGCTTTCACCCCTGCCGCCTCATAAGCACTTTCGGTATCAGACTGATGGGCCCGGCCACACTGGTGACGAACCTCTATAGCAACCTCACCGGGCAACAAAGCCAATGCTTTCGGCACCTGCTGGTTTATCGCCGAAGCCCCTAGGCTTCCTCCCAACACAAGCAGCTGTATTGGTGGTAGATCAGACGACACTCCATCGGCAATCTTGTCCTGGTCTAGAGCTGGCAAATCTTCGATAGCCTTACGCACGGGGTTGCCCACCCATTCACCACGGGGCAATGCACCTGGGAATGCTTCCAATATTCTGTTCGCTATCTTCGCCAACAATGTGTTGGTTGTTCCAGCAACTGCATTCTGTTCATGGATAACTAGAGGCAATCCCAACAAGCGTGCCGCTACGCCCCCTGGCCCAGAAGCAAAACCGCCCAGACCCAAAACAACTTCTGGCTTCTGACTGCGGATCACTCCGATGGATTGCCACAGTGACTTCATCAACACAAAAGGTGCCTTTAATAATTTCATTACACCCCGACCACGCACACCTTCCACATCGATAAAATCAATAGGAAAACCATGTTCAGGGACAAGCTCAGCCTCAATGCCACGACGTGTTCCCAGCCAGGTAACAACAACATTGCGATCACGCAGCACTTCAGCCACCGCCAATGCAGGGAATACGTGTCCGCCAGTTCCACCAGCCATCACCATCACCTTGCTACATCTCCGCTCTATCACGTCTCACCTGTTTGGCCACTGCAGGAGCGTTATCCATTTCCCTGCTGATCCTCAACACCAATGCGATCATGGCACTACAAACCAATAAACTACTGCCGCCATAGCTAATAAAAGGCAGGGTCAACCCTTTAGTGGGCAATAGGCCAGAGGTCACACCAATATTGATAAAAGTCTGCCCTGCTACCATCATGGCTATACCAAAGCAGCTATAGGCCGCAAACCAGTCCTGTCGGCGCAACGCCTTACGAGCAACATGTAATACCCGCGAAACCAATAAAACATAAAGACCGACAACTGCAGCAACACCGACCAACCCAAACTCTTCCGCATAAATTGCAAAGACAAAGTCGGTATGAGCCTCCGGCAAATAGAATAATTTTTGGACGCTATTGCCTAACCCAACACCCAACCATTCACCTCGGCCAAATGCGATTAAGGATTGGGTCAACTGATACCCAGCGTTGTATTGATCAGCCCAAGGGTCCAGGAATGTCACCAAGCGCTGGACCCGATAGGGTGACATCAGCGCAATACCCACCAACCCCGACACACCCAACACAAGCAGTGCACTGAATTGCCAAAGCCTGACACCGGCGATAAACAACATTCCCAACACAGTGCCACTCATCACAACAGCGGAACCAAAATCCGGTTCCAGCAACAACAAGAAAACAATCAATGCCAACACTGCAACGGGCTTAACAAACCCCTGCCACTGCACCCGAAGTTGCCTTTGATGGCGCTCCAGATAACCCGCCATAAATAGAATGACGACAAACTTGGCCAATTCAGACACCTGCAAATTAATAGGGCCCATTGGGATCCAGCGCTGACTGCCATTCACTTTCCGGCCAATACCCGGAATTAACACAGCTACCAGCATCAGCAAAGTGATAAACAACAGCGGTACGCCATAGCGGTACCAAATACGGGAGGGAACAGCGAGAAAGACAACAGCAACTAACAGCCCCGCTGCCAAAAACATCAGGTGCCTTTTTAAATAATAAAAAGCATCACCATAACTATGGTCAGCAAAGCTGATAGACGCCGAACAAATCATCACCAAGCCAATAGTGGCAATGGCCAATGTTGCAAGCAATAACGTACGATCCAACTCACCAAAAAACTGAGGCGCAGACGGTATGGCGAAGAAAGGCATCGTTATCATTGCAACGCCCTCACTTCATTTACAAATTGCTCACCACGCTCAGCAAACCCCGAAAACATATCAAAACTTGCACAGGCTGGAGACAACAAGACAATATCGCCGAGCTGTGCAATCTCATGGCTTAATTTAACGGCCTCAGTTAAATCCTCTGCATAGACTGTATCGACCGAACTCTTAACACTCTCTACAGCATCACCAATAATTTTTGCATCTTCACCCAACAACACGAGGCGCTTAACAGAACCCGTTAAAGCCTGAGCCAACGGTGAAAAATCCTGCCCCTTGGCCTGACCACCAGCAATCAAGATCAGCTTACTCTCAGTTTTGTCATCATTACCTGAAAGCCCCTGCTCTCCAGACAACCCCTGTATAGCAGCCAATGTCGCTCCTACATTGGTGGCTTTTGAATCATTGATATAGGTAACGCCATTCAGTTCTGTAACAGTTTGGCAGCGGTGAGATAGCCCGCGAAATTCACGCAGCACCCTTAACATCGTATCCATGGGTAGGCCCACTGCAGAACCAATGGCGAGAGCAGCCAACGCATTACTGGTGTTATGACGACCTTTTATACCTAAATCAGATTCGGGCATTAACCGATCAAACTGGTAAGCCAGCCAAGACTCCCCACCCTGCTCGACCAAACCGAAGCCTGAAAAGTCAGGACGATCAACGCCAAAGCTCCATTGCTTAACCTTTTCACTAACCAATGGCACGCTAAGCTTGTCAGCGCGATTAACCACAACCTGACGCGCACCACCAAAAATTCGGTGCTTCGCCTGGTGATAATCCAGCAAGCTCTGGTAACGATCCATATGATCAGGGCTCACATTCAAAACCGTTGCCACTTCAGCGTTCAAGCTATAAACAGACTCAAGCTGAAAACTTGAAAGTTCAAGCACATACAGCTCAGATTGTTCGTCCAGTAACTCAAGAGCTGGCGTACCTAAATTACCGCCAACGCCTACTTTTTTTCCAGCCGCAGCACACATTTCACCTACCAACGTGGTAACAGTGCTTTTACCATTTGAGCCCGTAATCGCAATAATCGGCGCATTCGCCGAACGAGCAAACAATTCGATATCACTAATCACCGGAATATCTAAATTGATTGCTGCCTGTACCGCAGGTATTTGTCGAGACAAACCTGGGCTGAGAATAATTTCATCCGCCCCATCAAAACTATCTATATCAAATTCACCCAATGCCACTGGCACATCGGGCATTTCATTTTTTAGCTGTGCTAGGCAAGGCGGTTGCTGGCGAGTATCTAACATCACAAAACGCTCACCCAGTTGTGACAAATGACGAGCCACAGACAAACCCGTGGCGCCGATACCGACCACCATCTTAAGTTTGCTACTGGCTATCAATTGACTCATTGCCACATCCAATACTCTTCTTATCTCAACTACTTTTTATCTCAACTTAAGTGTCGCTAAACCAAACAACACCAGGATCACGGTAATAATCCAAAACCGAACGATGACACGGGGCTCAGGCCAACCCTTTAATTCAAAATGGTGATGAATCGGCGCCATGCGGAAAATTCTACGGCCGGTTAACTTAAATGAAGTGACCTGCATGATGACCGAAACTGTTTCCAGCACGAACACGCCACTCATAATGAAAAAGACAATTTCGTGGCGAACAATGACGGCAATAACACCCAATGCTGCACCCAACGCCAATGCACCAACATCACCCATAAAAACCTGGGCGGGATAGGTGTTAAACCATAAAAACCCTAAACCAGCTCCAGCTAGTGCCGCACAAAATACGCCAAGCTCACCGGCACCATGGACATAGGGAATATGCAGATAATCAGCAAATTGAACATTACCCGCCAAGTAGGCAATCAGCCCCAATGCACCGCCAACTAAAACCGTTGGCATAATCGCCAACCCATCTAGGCCGTCCGTCAGGTTGACTGCATTACTACTGCCAACAATGACGAAATAGGTCAGGAGCACATAAAAGGCACCCAACGGCAATGCCACCTCTTTAAAGAAGGGAACGATTAATTCATTTTCCGCACCCGTGCTACCTGCTGAATAAAGAAATATTGCGGCACCCAAACCACCAACGGACTGCCAAAAATATTTCCACTTTGCAGGCAGCCCACGGGAATTTTTTTCCACAACTTTGCGGTAATCATCAACCCAACCTACGGCACCAAAAACAAAGGTGACCAACAAAACAACCCAAACATAGTGATTAGATAAATCGGACCAGAGTAATGTGCTGACAAAAATGGAGAGGAGAATTAATGCACCACCCATCGTTGGCGTACCTGATTTACTCAAATGGCTTTCGGGACCATCAGTGCGAATAGACTGACCAATTTGCAAATAATTGAGCTTGCTAATCATCTTTGGCCCAAACACCAAAGAAATACCGAGAGACGTAAGTACTCCCAAAATCGCCCTAAAGGTCAGATACTTCACCACACCAAAAACGGTGAAATACTGAGACAGAAAATCAGCTAACCAAAGTAGCATTCTATTTTTCTCCCGATTCTTTAATCAGCTGCACCAATACCTTTACTACCTGCTCCATCCCCATAAAGCGCGACCCTTTCACCAACACCACAGCATCGCCTTTCAGCAGCTGCTCAAGCTCACTGCTTATCTCAGTACCTGCTTCACCACTTTTTTCATTATCTAGAAGGTATTCCACCAGCTGCTCTTTGCTGTCAAAGTGCTTTCCGTTTGCACCAAATTCACGAGCGGTATTAGCACAAAGAGGGCCAACTGCCAGCAATGTGTCTACACCTTTTTCAGCTGCATACCGACCAACCTCTCCATGCATACTTGCTTCGTCATCACCCAGCTCCCCCATATCACCCAAAACCAGGACATGGTGCCCGCGGATATTCACCAGAGCATCAATGGCCGCCTTTACCGATCCGGGGTTGGCGTTATAGGTGTCATCAATAACAGTACTGCCATTGTCCAGCCGCTCAATATTCAGTCGCCCAGATACCTGTTGCAGCTTATTCAAACCAGAAGAAATCAACCCCAACTCTGCGCCCGCAGCATGAGAACAAGCTGCTGCGGCCAACGCATTCGCGATATTGTGCTGGCCAGCCAAGGGCAACTTGATAGAAGCTTCACCCACTGGCGTTACCAACACAAAAGTGCAACAACCTCGCTCATCAACAACAAGATCTCTGACGGTAAAATCAGCCTCTGAATTGGTCATTGAAAATGTCAGTACCCGGGCTCTGGTTGAGGCCAACCACTGATTAACATAAGACTCATCAAGGTTAACTACTGCTGTACCTTCAGCTGAAACACCCTGATAAATTTCACCCTTAGCGCGGGCAATATTTTCTACACTACCAAATCCCTCAACATGGGCTGGCAACACATTGTTCACCAACACTACATCCGGGCAGGCTAATTCACAGAGATAGCTGATTTCACCCAAAGCACTTGCACCCATCTCTATCACTGCAAATCGGTGCTGGCTTGAGAGTGCTAACAAAGTAAGAGGAACACCAATGTGATTATTCAGGTTGCCCTTGGTAGCCAACACTGGAGTGGGTTTACCCAAAAAAGCCGGAGCAGATTCAGATAAAATTGTCGATACCATTTCTTTAACAGTGGTTTTACCGCTGCTACCCGTGATTGCGATCACAGGCCCTCTAAATGCTTTTCTATTTGATAATGCAATTTGCCCCAAAGCTTCTGTGGTATTGGGCACTACCCATTGAGGCACATTCAGATTCTTAACTGGTCGCTCAACCACCATACCGCCAGCACGCGTTGCCACATCCGGAAGAAATTCATGGGCATCGAATCGCTCACCTCGAAGGGCAACAAATAACTGCCCTTCATCAATATGGCGACTATCCGTAGATACCGATTGAAAACGGCAGTCGGGATACATAAGCGTGCCGCCATAGACCTGCGCCATTTCAGACAACGTTAGCTCAGTCATCATCTCGCCCTCCACGCTGACGCAAGGCCAACCTGGCTTGGGCCTGATCACTGAACGGTAATCGTTGAGCACCAACGAGCTGATATGACTCGTGCCCCTTACCGGCAATTAAGACAATGTCGCCCTGGTTTGCTGACTGTATCGCCGCATGAATCGCCTGCTCACGATCCGAAACAACATCTACCCTGCCATCAACCAATTCATCAGCAATCAACCCACCACAAATATCTTTTATGATGGCATCAGGATCTTCACTGCGAGGGTTATCACTGGTCACGACAACATGGTCAGCCAGCTTACTGGCAACTTCGCCCATCAACGGACGCTTACCCTGATCACGATCACCGCCGCAGCCAAACACACACCACAACTTGCCGTCACAATGCTCGCGCAATGTCTCTAAGGTATTTTTTAAGGCATCCGGCGTATGGGCATAATCCACAATAACTTGAGGAGCACCTTTTTTATCAGTGCCCTCAATCGAAACATCAACAGAAGCATCAGCTGAGCTCTCAACCGAAATTAGCTCCATACGACCTGACACCGGCTGTAATCGAGGCAAGGCTGCCAACACTGAACTGAAAGACATACCTTGGAGGCAAGCAACGGAAATCACTGCCAACAGATTCTGCAAATTAAATCGTCCAACCAGCTGACTATTTAATTCACCCTTACCCCAGGGGGTATGCACATACGCGGCTATACCATGAGGCGATAAAACTATATTTTCAGCATAAACACCGGCATTGACGTTGCTCAGTGAATAGCCAATAAACTCTATTGTCGGTGACAACTGGGAGGCAATTTCAGCACCGACAGGGTCATCCACATTGATCACCGCATGCTCTAATCCAGACATGGCGAAAAGCTGCATCTTTGCACTGGCATAACTGACTAGATCACCGTGATAATCCAAATGATCACGGCTTAAATTGGTAAATACTGCAGTATTAAATGCCAGCGCCTGCACCCGATACTGAACCAAGCTATGGGATGAAACTTCCATCACCACCCGATCAATATTTTGTGCAACATAATCAGAAAATATGGACTGGGCTGTGATGGCATCAGGTGTAGTCATGCCGGTTTCCTGAAAATCAGGTCGGCCATGAGCTACTACGCCACACCCCAGGGTTCCAATAACACCCACGGGGCGCTCTTTAGATTCTTTTATTAGGCTAAACAACTGGGCAAGTAAAAGGCTGCATGTGGTCTTACCATTAGTGCCGGTTATTCCAGTCAAAATCAGCTGATCAGATGGATCAGAATAAAACCGCCCGGCAATTTCACTTAGCTGTTGATTCAATTCAGAAATTAAAACCACACGACTATCAGAAGATGAGAAAACTTTCGATCCAAAATCATTCTTCTCAGCTAATACAGCGACAGCACCAGCTTTAAGAGCCTGTGAAATATAATCACGGCCATCGTGATCCAGCCCTGGAACAGCAACAAAAACATCACCGGGTTTTACCGAACGACTATCAAGACACAAACCACCAACTAAAGCGGTCGTCAAAGAATCAGTCAAAGCCACCTCTGGCAACAACTGTTGCAGAGTCGGTATAACAGGTAACTGAGAAGCTGCCATCACGTGGCACCTCCTGGCTTCTCTGACGCACGAGAATAAGAAGTACCAGAAGAAGAAACACTAGAGTGATCCGTATTAACCACCCGATCGCTCTTCAATACAGTCGGCGGTATTTTCAGCATCCGAAGTGCATCTGCCGTGACGTTTGCGAAAACAGGCGCCGCCACTTCGCCGCCATAATATTGGCCACCCTGGGGATCATTAATAATGACCACTGTAACTAACCGTGGATTTTCAGCAGGGACCATACCGGCAAACATAGCCACATAACGATTTTTCTCGTAGCCATGCTTTCCTACTTTATGAACCGTGCCTGTTTTACCAGCAACATCATAGGAAGGAATTGCAGCTCGCGTTGCCGTACCACCCGTGCGCGTTACATTGCTCATCATTTCCCTAAGCCTTGAAACCAACTTGGCATCAGCCACCTGCTCACCCTCGGGAATTTTTTCTGTTTTCAGCAACGTTAAAGGTTTTCTCACGCCATCACTGGCAAGAACAGCGTAGGCTTGAGCCATCTGTATTGCGGTTGCCGATAAACCATGCCCAAACGCAAAATTTGCCCGCTCTACGGGCTTCCACTTTCTATGCTGAGGCAAACTTCCAGGGCTCTCTCCCGGAAACCCCGTTCCTGGGCTCTGCCCCAACCCCATCCGGAAAAACATATCCCTGATATGCTCAGGCTCTAATTCAAGCGCCAACTTTGTGGTACCCACTTGGCTTGACTTCATCAACAATGTTGTCAGATCAATCTCACCGTAATTGCGGTGATCAAGGAATGTCTTTCTGCCCACGCGGATATAACCAGGGTTGGTATCAATAACCGTTTCAGGTGAGAATTTGCCACTTTCCAATGCCGCCAATACCGTTAGAGGCTTCATGGTAGAACCCGGCTCCACCAAATCAGTGATCGCCCTGTTTCTTAATGCATCAGAGCTAAGCTGGCTGCGGTCATTCGGGTTAAAAGAAGGCTGATTGGCCATCGCCAACACTTCACCTGTTTTCACATCCAACATAACCACAGAACCTGAAGAGGCCTTATGCTTCGCAACTGCAGCCTTCAATTCACGATAGGCCGTGTACTGCAACCTCAAATCAATACTTAGAGCCAGACTTTCACCGGGCTTTTCGCTGCGCACTAGAGCTAAATCTTTAATTACCCGGCCCTTTAGATCTTTCAGTACTTTTTTAGAACCGGATACACCCGTCAGCACATCATCAAATGCCAGCTCCATCCCCTCTTGGCCCTGATCATCGATATTGGTAAAACCTACCAATTGAGAGGTTACTTCCCCCGCCGGATAAAAACGCTTGTATTCACCCTTGCCATAAACTCCGGGAATTTCCAGACCTAGAATTTCTTCTGCTAACCCTGGTGCCACCTGGCGCGCCAAATACATAAATTCTTTATTGGTGTAACGGGCCAAGCGTTGCTGCAAATCTTTTCGACTCATCGACAGTTTTTTAGCCAATTGAGATAATCCCGCAGCAGATGCATCAATAACTTGCGGGTTTGCCCAAAGAGTTACCACGGGCGTGCTTACCGCTAGCGGCTCACCACGGCTATCTGTAATAACCCCTCGATACGCTGGAATTGATTCAGTACGAACAGTGCGAGCTTTGCCCTGCCCCTGGAGAAACTCATAGCCTTTATCCATATCCGCCAAGACTTGAAGCCCCGCAATATGCCAAAGTGCAGCGACCGGTAGAGCGAGTAAAACCAAAACCAGTAGCGAATACCGCCAACGGGAAATGGTTAATTTACTTTGCTTTGCATCCACCCAAATTCACCCGACTTCAGTTCAATTTATTTCTACTTATTTCGACCAGCAAACTTTTTGGAACATCAAAATCTACAAACCTTTATTAGTTCTGCCTGATAACAACAATTTCCTCTGCACCAGGCACCCTCATCTGAAGGCGACTCTTTGCCAAACGCTCAATGCGACTCAGTGATGCCCAAGAGCTCTGTTCCAACAAATACCGCCCCCACTCAACCTGCAATGTGTTCGCATCCTGCTCCAAACTCGACAACTCGTTATATAACTGCCGACACAGGTGACTTACGTAAACCACCGAAAGCGCCGAACAAATAACTGCCACCCAAATTACGGATAACAATTTGTTCACACCTTTAGCCGCCCCTTTAGATACTCCCTTTCCTTTGCGGCCTGGCAAAATCAAGCTACCTTTTCTGCAACTCGCATCACCGCACTTCTTGCGCGGATATTCGCCTGAACTTCTTTTTCACCGGGCTTTCTCGCTTTACCCACTGAACGCATTCGGCGAACAATATCTTTTTCCATAACAGGCAACCCACGAGGAATTGGCTTACCCCTCTCTTGTTCACGAATAAAGCGCTTCACAATTCTGTCTTCTAAAGAATGGAAACTGATCACCACCAAACGACCGCCAATTTCCAACATCTCAAGCACATCGGACAACAGGCTTTCCAAGTCTTCCAATTCTTTATTGATGAAAATACGTATTCCCTGAAAAGCGCGTGTAGCAGGATGCTTGCCCTTTTCCCAAGATGGATTGGCCTCTTTCACAATAGCGGCCAGTTGCGCCGTGCGAGTAATAGACTCCTCTTTACGAGCCTCAACAATTGCGCGCGCTATGCGCCTCGCATAACGCTCTTCACCATAATTCCTAAGCACTTTGGAAATATCAGCCTCTTCAGCTTTTGAGAGCCACTCTGCTGCACTTACCCCCTCATCCGGGTTCATTCGCATATCTAATGGCCCATCACGTAGAAAACTAAAACCCCTTTCAGGGTCATCCAGCTGAGGTGATGACACCCCTAGATCAAGCAATACACCCGTTACAGAACCCAGCATTTGCTTTTTTGCTACCAGTTCATTCATATCAGCAAAGGAGGCCTGCACAATTTCAAACCTTGAATCCTCACCAAATCGCTCAACAGCTACGGCACAAGCTTCAGGATCCTTATCAATAGCAATCAATCGACCCTGATTTTCCAAGCGGGACAAAATAAGAGAAGAATGCCCACCACGACCAAAAGTACCATCCACATACAAACCACTAGGGTCTGTAATCAACTCGGCAACAGCCTCATCCAATAAAACTGTTTCATGCTCGACATGTGCCGACATACTTCTACCTTCTACCCCAAACCACAGAGTTATAAAGACCAGCCTTTATAATGAAAGAGACTGCATTTCTTCTGGGATTTCCAGATCACCATTGGTCTCTGCAAGCCAATCATCTCTGCCTGCATTCCAGTTTTCCTCACTCCACAATTCAAAGCGGTGTCGCTGTCCAACCAACATCACCTTTTTCTCAAGCTGAGCGTATTGCCTTAACTCTGGCGGAATCAAAACACGGCCATTGCCATCAAATTCCATTTCTCGAGCATGACCGATTAATATTCTTTGCAACTTACGCGTGGTTGGATTAAATGAGGGCAACTCAGCAATTTGAGCTTCAATTTTTTCCCACTCATCGAGGGGGTATATCAACAGGCACTTATCCTGAATATCAATTGTGGCGATCAGGCAACCACCACTGGAAGCATCCAGAGCATCGCGATACCGAGCGGGAATCGCCATGCGACCCTTGGTATCCATATTGATTTCGTTGTTACCTCTGAACAATGCTTTCGCCCATTTTTGTTGTTTTAGACAAAAAACCACTTTGCCCCACTTTTCCCCACTTTTGCCACTATATGCTGACAGAAGCCAAAGTCAAGGCAAAAAAAGGGCAAAAATCACGAAAAATGTTCTGAAAACTCAACAACTTGCGAACAATGAACCAAATCTTATTTCATCAAAAAATATATCACTAGACAAAACAATTTGATAGAAATGGCACTTAATGTAACACCTTAACTAAAAGACATTTTTGATATAAAGAATAAGATTTTTTAAGCCTTTGTGGTTAAAAATTAACCACAAAGAAAAAGAAAGGCAAGAAAAAGGGAGTTGGCCGATAAGCCGGGTTCTGTCGTGGGCAACCATTCCTCTAGGGTGTACGTCACCATACACCTCAAGCAACCTACCCGAGTCCAACGCGGGCCACGCCAATGGACTCCTATTTGGTCTTGCTCCGAGCGGGGTTTACCATGCCACAGACTGTTACCAGCTGCGCGGTGCGCTCTTACCGCACCCTTTCACCCTTACCTGTGCCATCCTCTCTAAAGAAAGGGGTCATCGGCGGTCTACTCTCTGCTGCACTTTCCGTAGGCTCGCGCCCCCCAGGGGTTACCTGGCACTCTGCCCTATGGAGCCCGGACTTTCCTCCCCTGAACACCCCATATAACCTAGTTACCTAGAGAAATACCGAGAAATCACAGCGGCGGCTGCCTGGCCAACTCCCGGCGGAAGATTACCATGAAATACTGTAGCAACTGTAACGAATCCCCATAGCAACTATAAATTGTTTATAGCTCACCTGGTTTTTGGTGATTTTTTGACCGAATTGGCATTACGGCAAGGAAATATTGGTTACTCTTTAACCTATAAAGAGCTTAACTAAGCTATAAACTTTTACTCAGGACACAAATCATGTTGAGAATCGTTGTGATGAACCCAAAAGGTGGATCAGGAAAAACCACCCTTTCAACAAATCTAGCGAGCTATTTCAGTAGATGTGGTGAAGTCACCACATTGATGGACCTAGACCCGCAGGGTTCTAGCGTGTTTTGGGCACACAAGCGCCCAGAAAACGCTTCGGAAATTCAGCTAGTCGATGCTCATAACAGCCCTCACAATGTGACCAGAAGCTGGGCAATCCAACCACCACGAAATACTGAAGCATTGATTCTCGACACACCAGCACGTCCGGACTTAACAAACCTCAGCCCGCTTCTTAGAGAAGCATCGGCTATTTTAATACCCGTACTGCCTTCGGAGTTTGATTTACATGCCGTTGTAAATACCGTGCAGCACCTTAGACGCATACTCCCCTCTCAGAAAAATATTGCCCTGATCATCAACCGAACAACAAAATCTTCTGAGTTTAAGAAAATTGCTGACAAATTATCTAAGCAGTTAAACCTACCGGTTATTGCTCACCTGCGAGACACCCGAAACTACACACAAGCCGCTTCAAGAGGGCTCGGTGTTTTTGAGATGGATGGCTCTCATTACGAGAATGAAAAAACAGACGTTCTTAAAATTGCGGAATGGTGTGAAGCCAAAAGACCATCAGAAAGTGAGCGCACAATTAAACGCATGAACCCAGACACGATTGCACTAGCTAGCATTGCTTAGGTAACGCTCTTTAGGTCGATGCCTTTTTTAGATCAAGCGCCATCTGGTACAGCGCATTTTTTTGCCCTCCAGTAATTTTTGCTGCTAAAGCTGCCGCTTGCTTTAAAGGCAGCTCATCTAAAAGCAGAGAAAGCACTCGCTGTTGTTCCACATCATCAACACCTTCCTCTGCATCAGCGCCCTTTAAGATAAGAACAATTTCACCTTTTTGCTGATTTGAATCTGAAACTACTTGCCTATGAACCTCAGCTAATGTTCCCGCCAAAAATGTTTCATAGGTCTTTGTCAGTTCACGCGCCATCACCATTTGACGACTTTCCCCAAAAACACTCACCATATCCTCGAGAGTCTGAACAATACGATGGGGAGATTCATAAAAAACAAGTGTTCGCGGCTCTTCTGCCAAACTTTGCAAAACTTTTATTCGGGCAGAAGACTTTGCAGGAGTAAACCCTTCAAAAGTGAAGCGATCACTCGGTATCCCCGATGCACAAATCGCAGCCACAAGAGCACAGGGGCCAGGGATAGGAACCACTTTATATCCCTGCTGCCTAACCATCCGAACCAATTTATAGCCCGGGTCTGAAATAAGCGGCGTGCCGGCATCGGAGATTAATGCTACGGATTTACCTTGCTTCAGAATTTCAACAAGCTTGTCGACTTTCCTATCATCGCTATGGTCATGATAGGCAATCAGCGGTGTTTTTATTCCAAGATGGCTCATTAAACGGCCACTGTGGCGAGTATCTTCTGCTGCAATGACATCTACAGCTTGGAGAACCTCCACAGCACGGGGTACCATATCACCCAGATTACCTATCGGCGTTGCCACTACATATAATTCACCCGCCATAAGACAAGACACCAATGCTGAAGACTATTACCAGAAAAAAAAGTATCGCCAGGAAAATAACTATCACCAAAAAAATAGGCGTCACAATAAAAACAGGGGGCACACTATTGGCCCTTAGCCTATTCGTGCTCTTTTCCACCGGCTGTACCCAGCAATCAGTCTCGACTGTTTCAGAAAAGCCGCCAAAACAAAAAGCTCTAGAGGCAGCAGACCAAGCACTATTACTGGCGGCCAGCAGCATATCACCCCAACGAGAACTGCACCAACTGCAAGCAGCCCAACTTTTTGCTAATACGCAGCAACATCAAAAGGCCCTATCGACCCTTGAAACCATTGCCGCATCAGAGCTTCCCGCAAATAAATTTGCTGAGTACAGCTTACTCTACGCTGAGCTAGCGCTGGCTAACGATCGGTTTTTTGTTGCTCGACAGTTGTTATCTAACAGCCGAATGGCTGAGATCAAAGAGCAACTCTCGACAGCACAACAACAGAAGTGGCTTCAACTACGCGGAGAACTGTTTGCTCTGTTAGGAGAAGATACAAAAAGCTTAATGGCACTGATTGAATTATCTGAAATATCCAGTTCAGACCAACAACGTCAAGAAGCACATGAAAAAATCTGGCTGGTCCTAACCCACATACCCCACGACAAAATGGAAGCGCTCGCCTCCAATGAAACTAATCGAACAGTTTTAGGGTGGTATTCACTGGCCAATATCACCCGAAAAAACCAAGGCGATGTTAGACAACAACTAGATAAAATAGCTGAGTGGCAAAGATCATGGGCTGACCACCCTGCATCGATGACACCACCATCAATCCTCACCTCCATACAAAAAACTGCCGGCAATGTTCCCCAAAATATTGCCCTGCTATTGCCACTTCAAGGCAGCCTTGCCCAGGCAGGAAAAGCCATCCGCAGCGGCTTTCTTGCAACATTCTACGAAGTCCATAAACGTGGTGGAGACACCCCACATGTTCGTTTCTATGACACAGCCATGGAAGACGATATCTCAGTAATCTATCAGCAAGCGGTAACAGATGGCGCAGAATTAATCATTGGCCCAGTGCAAAAAAAGAAGGTTTTACAGCTGGCCAATTTACCCGCAATACCTGTGCCCACAATTGCCTTAAATTACCTGGAAACACCCTCTCTATCACCTATACACCACTCTAATTTCTTCCAATTCGGGCTATCGGCAACCGATGAAGCAAGACAAATAGCTGATAGAGCATGGATAGAAGGACAGCGCTCTGCATTAACTATAACCCCCAATAGCAGCTGGGGTGCCAGGACATTAGCGGCCTTTCGTGAGCGCTGGGAAGAAAAGGGGGGCATTCTAGTCGAGTCTACTCCATATGGGACTGCGCAAACTGACTTCGCACCACTGCTTAAACCGGCACTTCACATCGATCAAAGTGATACTCGCAAAAAAAGATTGCAGCAAGTACTTGGGAAATCTTTAAACCATACACCTAGGAGGCGTCAGGATCTGGACATGGTGTTTATGGCTGCATATCCAGACCATGCACGACAGATCAAGCCTACACTGGATTTTCTTTTTGCACGCGACTTACAAATTTATGGCACCTCTCACCTTTATACCGGGGAAGAAAATAAAGGTCGAAACCGAGATCTGGAGGGCATAAGATTTAGTGCAATGCCTTGGACACTCCCTGGTAGCACAGATGAGAAACTACAACCTGCAACAGATCTTCCACCACTTTATCGACATATTTTTGCCCTAGGTATTGATGCTTATCATCTTCACCAATGGTTAGAGCAAATGGTAGAACAACCAAGCACTCAGCTCTTTGGCAGTACTGGCACCCTACAACTCAATAATCAAGGAGCCATTGAGCGAGAACAACCATGGGCTGTATTTCGCGGTGGAAAAGTTCGATCTGCTCAACAACTCACAGAAAAATAGCAGGAAAAACTAAGTACCTTATTCATTAAAATGACATTGTATTTAATTAAAAAATACTGCATCAAATAAAAAGTACTCATCATTGTCAGAAAAAAGGATTATGACATTTTTAAAAAAAGGAAAAATTCTGAGACTCCCCTTGGAACCCAAGCTGAATTATGGGCTCAAACTTATCTCGAACAACGCGGCCTAAAAAAGGCAAAGAACAATTTTCGTACACCTCAAGGTGAAATAGATCTCATCATGTACGATAGAGAAACCCTGGTTTTTGTTGAGGTTCGACTGCGAAGTACGAACAGCCATGGTAGTGCGAAAGAAAGTATCAGTGGAAGGAAACAACAACGCATACTAAAAGCTGCCCATGCTTACCTACAAGCGGAAGGTTTATGGGACAAAGTCCAATGTCGGTTTGATGCAATATGTTTAGATTTAGACCCCGACAACAGCAATCAGTATCAGGTAGAATGGATACCCAATGCGTTTAGCTCTTCAATATAAACAAAACCTATGCCCTAGTGAGCACCAATAAAAGTTATGGAATCTAGTGTTATAGAGTTATTTCACCAAAGCATTGAAGCAAAGATGGCTTGTGGTGAAATGCTGGCGCCGCTCATAGCAAATGCTAGTACCCGTGTTGTTGAACAATTACTTCAAGAACGTAAAATTTTAAGCTGTGGTAACGGGCTTTCAGCATCCCTGTCCAACATGCTAACTCAATCTCTCATGCTCCAATACCAGTTAGAACGCCCCGGTTTTCCTGCAATTGCCCTTAATAGCAACAGCGCCACCATCACTGCTATTGGACATCACCACAGCATGAGCGAAGTCTTTAGCAAACAGGTTCGTACCCTAGGGCAGCCTGGTGATGTGCTCATTCTATTTAGCCATGGAACCAACCCCAGCAATCTGGTTCAAGCCATCCAAACCGCGCATGATCGATCCATGTCTGTTATCGGTTTTACCGGAAGCGGGGATACTGATTTATCTGCTTTACTGAGTGGCGAAGATATAGAAATCAGAATAAACAATCCCGACCCCCATAGAATTACTGAAATTCAGATGTTAAGCCTTTTTTGCCTGTGTGAACTTATTGACCAACAATTGTTTGGAGGAACTGCATAATGTTGCAACGACTGACAGTTTTACTGTTAATTTGCAGCTGTACTTTAGCTATAACCTTGACTGGCTGTACTAGTATTATTCATGCCACCACTGATGAGCCGATTCAACCCGATCCAACCGATACATCACTGGGAACTGATATCGATGACTGGCAACTGGAAACGCTGATTGGCGTTAATATCAAGAAAGCTCACCCTGATCTTGAACATGCCCACATCAATATTCATTCCTATAACGGCGTTATCCTACTAACAGGTGAAGTCCCATCCGCCGATGTTCGAACCCTTGCTGGTGATGCTGCCAGAAATTTCCGGGGTGTTCGTCAGGTACACAACGAGTTGCAAGTGCGCGGACCAACCTCACTTATTTCTCGCAGTAATGACACCTGGTTATCGACCAAGGTGAAAACTAAACTTATTGCAGATAAAGAGATAAAGTCGTCTACAGTAAAAGTTATCACAGAAAATAGTGTGATTTACCTAATGGGGTTAGTTACCCATACGACTGCAGATAAAGCTGCTCACATCGCCAGCAAAACGGGTGGTGCATCTAGAGTGGTCAAAGTCTTTGAATATATTGATTAGCGCGGCTACTAATATCAAAGTACTAATATAAAAAAACCGGCCTAATCAGGCCGGTTTTTTTATGGCATAAATGCTATAGAAACTACATAAGCTCAAGTGCTAACGCAGTTGCTTCACCGCCACCAATACATATACCAGCAACACCTTTAGACTTTTTATAGGTTTGCATAGCAGATAGTAACGTCACAATAATACGAGCACCGGACGCACCAATAGGATGACCCAGAGCACAAGCTCCACCATGAACATTCACCTTCTCATGGGGAAGGTCTAATTCTTTCATGGCCGCCATGGTCACCGTAGCAAAAGCTTCGTTGATCTCATAAAGATCAACATCATCCTTCGACCAGCCTACTTTTTTCAATAGCTTTTGAATTGCTCCAACAGGCGCAGTAGTAAACCACTCTGGCTCATGAGAATTCGTCGTGTGTGCACAGACTTTAGCTAATGGCTTGAGGCCCATTTCTTCCGCAACAGATAAGCGCGTCAACACTAATGCAGCAGCACCGTCACTAATGGAGCTGGCATTGGCTGCGGTTACAGATCCGTCTTTCTTAAATGCGGGGCGCATTTGAGGAATTTTCTCAGGGTTTCCTTTTCCTGGCTGTTCATCCGTAGCGTATTCCACTTCACCTCTTCTGGTTTTCACCGTAAAAGGCGTTATTTCCTGCTCAAACTTTCCTTCAGCAATGGCTTTTTGCGCACGCTCTAAAGAAGTAATCGCAAATGCATCCTGCTCTTCACGTGTAAACTCATATTTATCAACACACATCTCGGCAAAAATGCCCATGGCTTCGCCATTGTAAGCATCTTCCAACCCATCAAATGTCATATGATCATGAATTTTAGCGTCACCAAAACGGTAACCACCACGGCCTTGAAGCATTAGATAAGGCGCATTAGTCATGCTTTCCATACCACCTGCCACAGCCACATCAACGTGGCCTAATGTCAGACTATCCCAAGCATTCATTGCCGCTTTCATACCAGAGCCACAAACCTTATTTAAAGTAGTAGCGCCAACACTTGTAGGCAAACCTGCACCGAGTGCCGCCTGCCTTGCCGGTGCTTGACGTAGGCCTGCGGTTAAACAACAACCCATATCAACAGAACCTATTTTTTCTGGTGCCACGCCAGAACGCTCAACAGCCGCCTTAATGGCCGCTGCACCCAGCTCTGTTGTTGGTACGCCGTTAAATTGCCCCTGCATACTGCCGATAGGCGTTCTTGCCATACCTACGATTACAATTGGATCAGACATAATTGAAACCTCTACTTAACCACTCTCAATGAGGGCTTCTTACTTGTTTCACCAGAACCACCACTTCCTGATGGTTTATCCGTCTTAGACACCGATTTGACCGGTGCAGGCCCGGAGGGTTCTGGCCCACTTGAATCTTCTGACTGAAATATCATGCCCTGACCATTTTCACGAGCATATATCCCCATAATTGACTGGACAGGCAACCGAATCTCACTTGGCACCCCACCGAATCTGGTACTAAAAGATACTTCCTCATTACTCATAACCAAATCGGTTATTGCTCTAGGTACCAAGTTTAAGACTATCTGACCATCACTGACATAGTCTTGAGGCACCTCAACTCCTGGATAAAAAGCATCCACCGCCATATAGGGGGTGCACTGGTTATCTACAATCCAGTCATAGAAGGCACGTATCAAGTACGGTCTGTTTGATGTCATTGTCATAGGCTTGATGTCATTATCGTAAGCTCAGCACATGGAGTAGTCACTTGAAAGCGTCAGACTCTAATTTCCCGAGTCGCATTCTACAAAAAAAGGGACCTAATATGTCCCTTTTTTATTCAACTCAGTAAGCTAATTTATGCCCGTAGTTTTAGGCTTGTAATTCTCTCTCTAACTCAGACAAGCTCTCCTGAAAGGATTCACGCTCAAACAAACGTGCCATATAGTCATGAAGCGGCTGAGTCTGACGATTATTTGGCAATTCAATACCCAAGCTTTCCAAGCGCCATAGAATGGGGCCAAGACAACAATCAACTAGAGTGAATTCTTCATTCATAAAGTAAGGCAAATCAGCAAATATTGGTGCAATACTGATCAGACTTTCACGCAACTCCTTGCGTGCTTTTTCTGCCGTTTTACTTTCAGGTGAATGTACAATTTTATCCACCTGGGCACAGCAATCACGCTCAATTCGGTGCATAAACTGGCGGCTCATTGCACGTGCAACAGGGTACACAGGCAACAATGGTGGATGGGGAAAACGCTCATCCAGATATTCCATCATGACCTTTGTTTCATACAGAGCCAAATCACGGTCTACCAGTGTGGGCAATGAAGCATAGGGATTTAACTCCAGCACTTCTTCTGGAATTGATTTACCGTCGACATCTTCGATATCAACCGTAACCCCTTTTTCTGCCAAGACAATTCTAACCCGGTGGCTATAGTGACAACCTGGATCAGAATAAAATGTCATGGATGATCGTTTTGCAACAACCCCCATAGTAAGACCTCAACTGTAATTAGAAATAAAAGAGGGTGGCTGCTATTCAGCCACCCAAAAAGGTATCAGTGAATATCTTTCCAGTATTCACGATTCAGTAGCCAAACCCAGATAAACAGGAAGGCAAGGAACAATAGCACATAAGTACCTATACGCTTGCGATCTTCAGCCACAGGGTCAGCGACGTAGGCCATAAAGTTCACCAGATCAAAAACAGCCTGGTCGTATTCTTCAGGAGAAAGCTTTCCTTCCTCTGCAATAGTATAGCGACCACAGTCATCTTCTAGGATCTCTTCGCGCGTCAATGGATCACGCTTGATACCGCCGTTAGCAGCCAAAACAGGCCCTGGAGCACATTTTTGCAAACCTTGAAGATCAAGCATGGCATGGGGCATACCCACATCCTTAAACACCTTATTGTTCACACCAACAGCGCGAGAAGGGTCTGCATAAAAATGACGCAAATAGGTATATACCCACTCTGGTTGACGTGCACGAGTAACCAATGTCAAATCAGGTGGCGCAGCACCAAACCACTGCTTTGCTTTGTCGGCAGGCATGGATATATCCATCAGGCTACCAATTTTCTGGTTAGCCAAAACCAAGTTATCCTGAGCCAAATCAACGGGAATGTTCAGATCTGTAGCAACCCGCCCCCAGCGTGAATACTTTGCAGAGTGGCAACCCATACAATAATTCACAAATAACTTTGCGCCATTTTGTAATGATGCTTTATTTCCCGGATCAGCATCGAACTCATCACAATGGATTGTACCGCAATCAAAACCGGACTCAGCACCCACTGCTTTTAATGGTGCCCAACATAAAAATAGAACAATAAACAATGCAACCAGCGATTTCCAGAAGCCCATGCCACCATCCATTGTCACCCGCGCGGGTTCAGGCTTCGCGGTTTCCATCTTGGTCCAAATGGGCATTGCTAAGAAGAACAAGAAGTACAAAATAGTACAAACCTGCGCCAAGAATGTGCGCTCTGGAGTTGGCGATTTCACACCTAATACACCCAGAATGATGAACACAGCAGCAAACACCAATACCGAAATACGGCTAAAGGTGCCTTTGTAACGCATGGATTTCACAGGGCTGCGATCTAACCATGGCAACACAAACATAATGGCAATTGCAGCAGCCATTACCAGGAAGCCAGCAAACTTATCCGGAACCGCCCTCAACATGGAATAGAACGGAGTGAAGTACCAAACCGGTGCAATGTGCTCTGGTGTTTTTAATGGATTAGCAATTTCAAAGTTCGCATACTCCAAGAAGTAGCCGCCCATTTCTGGCACAAAGAACATAATGAAACAGAACACGAACAGGAACACCACAATGGGGACAATGTCGTGAACGGTGTAGAACGGATGGAATGGAATACCATCTTTAGGAATACCGTTTTCATCTTTGTTCTTCTTAATCTCAACACCATCAGGATTGTTTGAACCCACTTCGTGTAGAGCCAGAATATGCAGTACGACTAACGCCAGCAATACAATCGGTACAGCGACAACGTGCAGTGACATAAAGCGGTTCAGAGTAATACCGGAAATCAGGTAATCACCACGCACCCACTGAACTATATCTTCACCAACAACTGGAATAGCGCCGAACAAGGAAATAATTACTTGTGCACCCCAGAAAGACATCTGCCCCCAAGGTAATACATAACCCAAGAAGGCTTCTGCCATCAGGGCAACATAAATGGTCATACCAAAGATCCACACCAGCTCGCGTGGCGGCTTATACGAACCGTAGATTAAACCACGGAACATATGTAGATAAACCACGACAAAGAAGGCAGATGCACCTGTAGAGTGCATATATCGGATGATCCAACCGTAATCGACATCACGCATGATGTATTCAACGGAAGCAAAAGCTCTCTCAGATGAACCCTCAAAGCTCATCAACAGCCAGACACCGGAGATCAGCTGGATCACCAGTACGATCATTGACAATACGCCAAAGAAGTACCAGAAATTAAAGTTTTTCGGTGCATAGTACTCAGCCATGTGAGTATTCCAGGCACGTACAATTGGTAGACGACTATCTACCCAATCACGCATAGCAATCAACGCCTTCATTAGCCGGCCTCCTGATCTACACCAATGACAATGACACCATCACTCTCATAAGAGTATGGAGGAATATCAAGGTTAGTTGGCGCTGGAACGCCCTTATAGACTCGCCCTGCCAGATCAAACTTAGATCCGTGACATGGACAGAAGAAACCACCCAACCAGGCATCGCCTCCCAGATCCTGCGCTCCCACATCGGGTCGAAACATAGGTGCACACCCAAGGTGGGTACAAAGCCCCACAACAACCAGGAACTCTTCTTTACCTTCCTGTGCCCGGTGAGCGCCATTAATGTATTCAGGCTGCTTGGACTCAGCTGAAGAAGGATCCCTAAGAACCTCATCCTGCTTCCCTAAAGAATCAATGGTCTCTTGCGTACGACGTACAACATAGACTGGCTTACCACGCCACTCAAATGTAACCATCTGACCTGGCTCAATATTAGAAATATTGGCTTTGACTGGAGCGCCCGCAGCTTTCGCTTTAGCGCTTGGGCTCCAAGAACCCACAAAAGGAACAGCTGCACCCACAACCCCAGCAGCACCCACTACACAAGTGGCTCCTGTGAGGAAGCGACGACGCCCCTCGTTAACACCGTCATTACTCATGACGTTCTCCCGTAAACAGCAAAAGTTGGCAAATTTTTTTATGTGTAAAAATGGCGTGCAATAGTAATGAAAACCCACATTTTTTACAAGGTGAAAGGCGGCAACAATTAGGCCATTACTGACATATAGGCAAAAAAAAGGCACAAAAAAACCCGGCTATTTCTGGCCGGGTTATTTGTTTTACTCGCAAACTTAACGTTTCGAGAACTGTGGACGCTTACGCGCTTTGTGCAAGCCCACTTTCTTACGCTCTACTTCACGTGCATCACGGGTCAAGAACCCGGCCTTACGCAAAGAGCTACGCAAGCTCTCGTCATACTGCAATAAAGCTCGTGCAATACCATGGCGAATAGCGCCTGCCTGACCAAAACTGCCGCCACCGGCTACAGTAATTTTCAGATCAAATTTTTCCGTACCATCAACCAGCTCTAATGGCTGACGCACAATCATGCGAGCCACTTCACGACCAAAGTACTGATCAAGTGTGCGGTTATTGACCGTAATGTTACCACCACCATTTGCTAGAAAAACTCTAGCTGATGAAGTTTTGCGGCGACCAGTGCCGTAATATTGAGCGTCTGCCATAATTAGCTTATCCGTTAAATATTCAGGTCTTGAGGTTGCTGAGCGGTATGTGGATGCTCTTCACCTGCATAGACTTTCAGTTTTTTAAACATTGCGCGCCCCAAAGGACCCTTTGGCAGCATGCCTTTAACAGCATTCTGAATGGTACGCTCAGGAGCTTTCTCCATCAGCTTTTCAAAGCTAATAGACTTTAGGCCACCCGGATAACCGGTGTGACTGTGATAAATTTTGCCTTTTGCTTTATTACCCGTAACACGAATTTTGTCTACATTGACAACAACGATGTAATCACCTGTATCAACGTGGGGCGTGTACTCTGGCTTATGCTTACCACGCAGGCGGGTAGCAATACCGGCAGCTAATCGACCCAACGTCTTGTCCGCTGCATCAACAATGTACCAGTCGCGCTGGACAGTTTCGGGTTTCGCACTATATGTTTTCATTTGTTCCTGCCTGAAAAATTTTGGGGCTGCCAACTTGGACCTTCCCAGCTGGGCCTTCCCAAAAGGAGGGCGCATTTTACAGATGGCCCCCAGGCATTTCAAGGGGCTTTTACATCAAAAAACTATTAATTACCCAAAGAAACCCTTCTACTCTGCAACCTCTACTCAACACAGATAAAATTTTTCGACCCATAAAGAAAAAATCCTTTTAAAAACAATACGTTGCCGGTCGCCTGGTCATTGCTAATAAAAAAGGGCATTAACAGATACACTTCCCTGGTTACTGAGCACTATGGACGATGGGGCCTAGCCAAATACTCATGAGATTGCATCTCAAGCAAGCGACTTTGGGTTCGTTGAAACTCAAACGCCAAACCACCTCCCTCATATAAGGAGGGCATATCTACCTCTGCAGAGAGGACTAACTTCACATTGCGATCGTAAAATTCATCCACCATATTAACAAAGCGCCTTGCCTGGTCATCATTTTTGCGTCCCATCTGGGGAACCCCCCCAACTAAGACCGCATGAAACTCTCGCGCTAACTCAATGTAATCATACTGACTTCGAGGAATATCACATATCACATCAAAATCGAACCAAACCACATCCTCTGCCACGTAACGGCAGGGAACTGGTCGATTCTCTATCTCAAGCTCCACAGATTTTTGCACCTCACCCATCGCAGGCGCCAATCCCTCAAATGCCGACATCAACGCTTTATCAGCATCGCCATCCAAGGGAGAATGGTAGAGCTCAGCCTGCGCCAACGCCCTTAACCGATAATCGGTCCCACCATCCACATTCACCACATCCGTATGTTTGTTTAACAATGCAATGGTGGGCAAAAAGCGTTGGCGCTGCAGCCCGTTCTCGTAAAGACCATCAGGAATAATATTTGATGTAGCAACAAGAGCCACCCGCCGCTCAAACAAAAACTCAAGCAATGTACCAAGCAGCATGGCATCTGTAATGTCAGATACAAAAAATTCGTCAAAACAAATAACTCTGGTCTCAGAAGCAATACGATCCGCCACCTTTTCCAAAGGATTTTTTTCACCCCTAAGCTGCTTTAACTCACGGTGAACCCGCCTCATAAAACGGTGAAAATGCGCTCGCATTTTTTTCTCGAAGGGGAGACTCTCGTAAAAATTATCCATTAAGTAAGTCTTGCCGCAGCCCACACCACCCCAAAAATAGACTCCCTTGATGGGCCCGACTTCAGGCGGCCTAGCACCCAGCCTTCCCATCAGCTTTGCCATCAAACCGCTCTTAGGCGCACTCGATACACCATCATCTATCAGGCGCTCATAAAGTGACTGTAAATAACTGACTGCATGCTCTTGAGCTGGATCATAACTAAATCCACCTTGCTCCAAATCCTTCTGGTAACGCTGTACGGGAGAAAGTTGTTCCATAAATGATTCTATCGACATAAATTGAACTAAACAGTTAGGTTTGATAAAACAAATTTTATACAGTTGAATTAAATAGCAAATTAAAAACTACCCTCTCAACCAAAACCTATAAAAGGAGCATAATTTAACAGGGCAAGAACTTTAGCGAGACAGTTGCATATTCGCAACCCAGAGATCAAGAAGAGGGCCTGAAAGCCGAGCTCGCCGAAAAATACTACGCAAGAATACCGCTTATCTGGAAAAAAACACCGGCCAAACCACCATCAAACAAAAAAAAGTTGCCTAACCTACCCTCATATCTCAGACTATAGACTTGTGATACCTTATGTTGCCTACATAACAACCCAATTTAAACATACAAATTAGTCGGAGCCATCGCTTGACCAACTCAACATTACTCATCGGACTCTTATGCCTTGCAGCTGGCCTGGTTATTGGTTTTGTTATGGCCAGAACTCTTCACCCCAAGGAACGTGCACGCAAGGAACTAGAAGAGAAGCTTCAGCAATCCCAAGATCAAATAAAAGATTATCAGCAGGAAGTCACCGAGCACTTCATGAAAACATCGGAACTGGTGAACAATCTCTCTCATAGCTATCGCGATGTTCATGAGCATCTAGCAACAGGTGCAATGCGCTTGACCAATACAGAGATTAGCCGACAAATGATTGATGCCGGCTTTGGTCGCAACGAAAATCATCACGTCATTGCAAGTGAAACACCAGAGCCACCCAAAGATTATGCACCTAAAGTTCCCGGCGGTATTTTAAGTGAAGAGTATGGCCTCAAGGATGACACACATAGTTCACCCCAAAGCACGCCTCAAAAAGCCAACACCGCCAATATCAATGTTGCCAACGATGCCGACAACCTTATTGAAGATGACGAAGATCCAACATTAAAAGTGAGCTAACCCGCGCCATAAGCGCATTCTCAAACTCACCTCAGAGCATGCACCTAAATTGCACTTTTTTACTTTGTGCCATAATGACTGCCGAAAGTGTTGCTATCTTCTAGAACAAAAGCGACAAGTTAAAAACAGGAGTTGTCGGTGCCCACACTCTACCGAATAGTTCGCTATATGAGCTGGCCAGTAATTACCGGCCTGCTTGCTGCTGCTGTCATTTTACTTCTTTTTCCCCAAGGGCTTAACAACCACAGTGATGTGGAAACTGCTGACCTATCTCCAGAAGCTGACGCCGAATGGTCGGGGCCAGCCTCATACGCCTCAGCTGTTAGACGAGCCTCACCGTCCGTCGTTAACATCTACACCCAGAAAAAATTAGCTCGTGCTCGCCACCCTTTATTAGATGACCCATTTTTTCAACGTTTTTTTAACAGCAGAAATTTACCGCAACAGCAAAGAATGCAATCGTCCCTCGGTTCAGGCGTCATTATTAGCGCAGACGGATACATACTTACAAACAATCATGTTGTTAATGAAGCAGATGAAATCGTTGTACAGCTACAAGATGGCCGCGAAGCAATGGTGGAGGTTGTCGGGCGTGATCCCGAAACAGATCTAGCCGTCCTTAAGGTCAACTTGGATCAACTCACCCCCATCAGCCTTGGAGATCCAAACCAAGTAAACGTCGGGGATGTAGTTCTTGCCATTGGCAATCCCTTTGGCGTGGGACAATCTGTATCTCAGGGAATTGTCAGTGCCACAGGGCGCAACGGCTTGGGACTAAATACTTTTGAAAACTTTATTCAAACGGACGCAGCCATAAACCCTGGCAACTCTGGTGGCGCACTGGTCGATGCCTACGGTAATTTACTCGGCATTAACTCAGCTATTCTTGATCGCACTGGCTATTCTGTTGGAATTGGCTTTGCCATTCCTGGCAACACCGCCATCAAGGTACTGGAAGATATCGTCAAACATGGCCGTGTTATTAGAGGTTGGTTGGGCGTGGAGGCAAGCCAATTAAAGCGCCAAGCTGCCATTCAACTTGAGCTCAATCCACCCTCAGGCCTTGTCATTACCAACATCTACCAAGGAAGCCCCGCTCATTTAGCTGGATTATTACCCGGTGATGTTATCACTCGCATCAATGATTACTGGGTTGTAGACAATGATCGCAGCATGAATCTCATCGCCAATCTGTCACCAGGGGATTCGGTAAAACTGGAAGTTCTCAGAAGCGGTGAGAAGACAACGATAATGGCTGTCGCGGGAACTCGGCCTAACGTTAACTAAACAACAGTTACTTTAGCCAACCAAGCTATTTGGTAAATTCTTGTTATTCAGCCACACCAAGCAATTCTTTTAATGAAGAAATAAGCTGCTGATTTTGCTCTGGCAATCCCACGGTAATCCTAAGGTATTGATTAATTCGAGGCTGGCTGAAGTGCCGCACAATAATACCGCCCTCTCGCAGCCCAGCTGATAATGTAGCCGCATCATGATCTGAATGCTGGACAAAAATAAAATTTGCCGCAGAAGGTAGCACGGAAAAACCAAGCAACTGCAGTTCAGTAGCAAGCCACTCGCGGCTAGCAATTACCTGCTCACAGGTTTCTTCAAAATAACCAACATCCTCTATGGCCGCTACAGCACCAACAATGGCCAAACGATCAAGAGGATAAGAATTAAAACTATTTTTTACTCGCTCAAGAGCATCAACCAGCGAGGCATCACCTGCAGCGAAGCCAACCCTTAAACCAGCCAATGATCGGGACTTGGAGAATGTCTGGGTTACCAGCAAATTGGGATAACTGTTAATCAAACCAACAGCGCTCTCACCCCCAAAATCAATATAAGCCTCATCCACAACAACAACGGAATCATTATTAACACTAAGCAAAGATTCAATATCGGCTAATGACAACAGCTTACCCGTGGGCGCATTGGGGTTTGGAAAAATAATGCCACCATTCGGCTGCTGATAATCAGCAAGATTTATGGACAAATCTTCCGATAACGGGATCTGGGTGAAGTCCACTTGATATAACCCACAGTACACCGGGTAAAAGCTATAGGTGATATCAGGAAATAATATAGGTGCTTCATGCTTCAATAATCCCTGAAATATATGGGCCAACACTTCATCAGAACCATTGCCCACAAAGACCTGTGACACATCAACATCTATCGACTGCGCAATAGCTTGCTTCAATACATCAGCATTGGGGTCTGGATACAAACGTAGGGAGTCGCCCAACTCTGCAGAAATGGCTGCGCTAACTTTAGGAGAGGGACCATAAGGGTTTTCGTTGGTATTTAACTTGACCAGATTGGCAAGCTTTGGCTGCTCACCCGGGACATAAGGGTCAAGCCTACCGACAACATCACTCCAAAATTTATTTTCCGCCACTTTTTCCGCCACTCTTGTGCCCGCTACTTTTCTATTTTTTTACCCTAAACTCAGCCGAACGCGCGTGGGCTGTCAATGACTCACCCCGAGCCAACACTGAGGCAGTTTTTCCTAATGTAGAAGCACCTTCCGCCGTGCACATAATGACCGATGAACGCTTCTGAAAATCATAGACGCCGAGGGGCGAAGAAAACCGAGCTGTAGCAGATGTCGGTAGCACGTGGTTTGGGCCAGCACAGTAATCGCCTAGAGCTTCCGCGGTATACCGCCCCATAAAAATAGCACCAGCATGACGTATTTTTGGCAACAACAATTCAGGATCTGCAACAGACAATTCCAAGTGCTCTGGTGCAATCCGATTAATCAAGCTTACTGCTTCTTCAATGTTGTCTACGGATATCAATGCACTACGGCTTTCCAGAGCCGCACGGATAATCTCGGCACGCTCCATGGAAGGCAACAATTTTTCCATACTGGCTTTTACACTGGCGAGAAAATCAACATCATGGCTCACCAACAGAGACTGGGCATCTTCATCGTGTTCCGCTTGCGAGAATAAATCCATAGCGATCCAATCAGGGTCTGTATCTCCATCGCAGACCACTAATATTTCTGACGGGCCAGCCACCATATCCAGACCAACACTGCCAAATACAGCCCGCTTGGCCGTGGCTACATAAATATTGCCAGGGCCCACAATTTTATCGACTCTCGGTACTGTTTCAGTACCATAAGCTAACGCCCCAATTGCTTGCGCGCCCCCCAGAGTAAACACCTGATCTACTCCCGCTATAGATGCTGCAGCCAATACAAGGGGATTTAACTCTCCATCTGGAGCCGGAACGACCATAATAATTTCGTCAACACCAGCCACTTTAGCTGGCAACGCGTTCATTAGGACGGAAGATGGGTAACTAGCTTTACCGCCTGGCACATAAATACCAACCCGATCAAGCGGAGTCACTTGTTGGCCCAACAAGGTGCCATCAGCCTCTCGATAATTCCAGGATTCTTGCTTTTGATGTTGGTGGTAATAGCGAATGCGGTCAGCCGCCAACTCTAGCGCCTCACGTTCTTCCTCAGGCAAGCCAACCAGTGCATCCTTCAATTCCGCTTTAGTGATAGAAAGTTCAGCGACATTCGCTATCTGTCGACGATCAAATCGATTGGTATATTCTACTAGTGCAGCATCACCATGCTGCCTGACATTATTCAGAATATCAGCAACGACATCTTCTACCTGTCCATCTGAAACATTTTCCCATGCAAGCAGCTGATCAAGACGAAGATCAAAGTCATTATCAGAGGAAGACAATCGCTTTATATTAATGGCATTCTTGCTAGACATAAAAACTAGCCTAATGCCTTACGCACATCATCTACTATCTGCTGAATAGCCTGATGCTTTGTTTTCATGGCAGCCTTATTAACAATTAACCGGGAGCTCACTTCAGAGATGCTATCCCGCGCTTCAAGACCATTGGCTTTTAGGGTATTACCTGTATCGACGATATCCACAATTTCATCCGCCAACGCCATAATAGGAGCCAACTCCATCGCCCCATAAAGCTTGATAATATCGACTTGCCGACCTTGTTCTGCATAAAACTGGCGCGCGATATTTACATATTTTGTCGCCACCCTGATACGACCTTCTTTTGGTGACACACCAACAACGCCCGCAGTCATCAATTGGCAACGCGCAATACCAAGATCTAAGGGCTCATAAATCCCTTCAGCACCATGCTCTAACAGGGTATCTTTTCCTGCCACACCGATATCTGCAGCGCCAAACTGCACATAGGTTGGCACATCGGAACCGCGAAGAATTAATAGGCGCACATCATCACGATTAGTATCAAAGAGCAACTTGCGACTCTCACTGATATTTTCTACAGGTTCAATACCTGCAGCTGCTAATAGTGGCAACGTTTCTTTTAAGATTCGCCCTTTAGTAAGAGCAATGGTTATTTGCATAATCTTTTTATCTATATAATCTTTGGTTTTAGAAAAACCTTATAACACTCAGCATAAATTTAACTTTACTGAGATCAACCAGGGATTCGGCGAATATTAGCACCCAATTGCTGTAATTTTTCTTCAATACATTCGTAACCACGGTCAATATGGTAAATTCGATCAACCACCGTATCACCATCAGCAACTAATCCCGCAATAACCAAGCTGGCAGATGCACGTAAATCCGAAGCCATTACCGGTGCAGCCTTTAAACGCTCTACTCCAGTCACTATTGCAGTATTTCCTTCCAAAATTATTGCCGCATCCATACGATTCAACTCATGGGCCTGAACCAAGCGATTTTCAAAAATTGTTTCTGTAATGGTTCCAACACCTTCAGCTACAGCATTCACTGTTGTTAACTGTGCCTGCATATCTGTAGGAAAGGCAGGATAAGGAGCTGTTCGGAAGCTTACAGCTTTAGGACGACGCCCCTCCATATCCAATTCAATCCAATCATCACCAGTGGTAATTTTAGCCCCAGCTTCTTCCAGCTTTAGCAATACTGCCTCAAGAATGGTCGGGTCAGTATCTTTCAGCTTAACCTTACCTCGTGTTGCAGCTGCTGCTGCCAAATACGTTCCGGTCTCAATACGGTCTGGCATGATTTTATAGCTACCACTGTGAAGCGACTCAACTCCGTCAATCACAACGGTTGCAGTACCCATACCTGAAACCTTACCACCAAGAGCATTAATACAATTGGCCAGATCCACTACCTCAGGCTCTCGGGCCGCATTTTCAATAATAGTTTGACCATCAGCCAACGCCGCTGCCATCATCAAATTTTCAGTAGCACCAACAGAGGCGATATCCATAAAGATGTGAGCACCTTTAAGGCGACCGTCTACACTGGCGTTAATATAACCACCATCAATATCAATTTTGGCACCCATCATTTCAAGGCCATGCAAGTGCAAATCAACAGGACGACTACCTATTGCACAACCTCCCGGAAAAGACACGCTGGCAGTACCATATTTAGATAGCATAGGCCCCAAAACTAAAATAGATGCACGCATGGTTTTAACGAGCTCATAAGGTGCCACATGGCTATGAAGTGTCGTCGCATCAACCTCAACTTGCATCTTTTCGTTCAAAATCACCGTCACACCAAGACAACCGAGCAATTCGAACATGGTTGTAATGTCATGTAAGTGAGGCACATTAGAGACCATCACAGGTCCATCCGCTAGTAGCGTTGCAGCCAATATAGGCAATGCAGAATTTTTTGCACCGGAAATACGTATTTCTCCAGAAAGCGGCCCGCCACCAGAAATCAATAACTTATCCATTTATTACCCTTCTACCTGGGGGAAATTTTGACCAACTAACTAGAATTTGACAGCGCCACAAAAAGGAGAACACTACAGGGAGCACCACTGGAAAACCAAAGGAAACTTTACTGCTGAAATTCATTCGGAGTAAATGTTTTCATATTTACCGCATGAATACTTCCTTCAGCAATTTTAGCCTGCAAGACTGCGTACACTTTTTGCTGCCGCTGCACGGGCCGGAGACCCTCAAATAGATCACCAACCACTAGAATATTAAAATGACTGCCATCACTCTCTACAGTAATGTCACAACCAGGAAGCCCGGCAAGCAATAGTTCTTTTACATCATCAGGATTCATAATTTATCTCTTGATTGCAGGACTGCTCAACTAAACTTTAAGAGCCAATTTAAATATAGGGCTAACTTAAATTTTAACCTGCAGAGGAAGACCAGTTGCTGATCACCTGATCGATGTCACCACCAAACCGCTGAGCACGCTGAATAAATTGATTGCGAAAAGTCTTTCCTAGATTAATGCCGTTGATAACAACATTTGTCACTTTCCATTTCCCTTCCTTTGTTAACCCCATGGAGTAAACCAAGGGAAATACACCGTCGGAGCCATGAATTTCTTGTACAACTTTCACCTTACGCTGGCCATTAGTATCTTCTGTGGGCGGCACAACAACAATATTTTGCTCGCCGTAAGCTACAAG
Source organism: Porticoccus sp. (assembly GCA_021773405.1). Classification (GTDB taxonomy): domain Bacteria; phylum Pseudomonadota; class Gammaproteobacteria; order Pseudomonadales; family Porticoccaceae; genus Porticoccus. The sequence continues at coordinate 36,939 of JAJFKD010000037.1, read as the reverse complement.
ACCTCGGCCATATGTTTCAATCAACTCACAGCGAAATGTATTTGCAAAACGGCTACGCTGCTCTGGCGTCGCCTTCTTGCCATAAGACCCCATTACTTTGTAGGCAATCCAGTCAAAATCAATCACATCCTGCAACAAACCATCTAATGCAGCAAAGAATTCTTCAGGGTCATCCTCAAAAGTATCTCGGTGACTCTCAATGGTCTGAAGTAACTGACTCGTGACTGATTCCACCAGCTGGTGAGGCGTTTGGGCCTTTTCACCGGATTCAACAGCAAAAACACTGCCGGACAACGCCAGCAGCAACATCAAGGTTATTGAATACACCCACCTATAAAACATCTTAGGCCTTCCTCTTATTTTTTGTTTACAACTAAAACCAAAGTCTCGCATACCGCGCTACAGCGTTTCTCCACGCCACTGCATCCAACCACATGGGGTTTGACCACAGATTGCTAGTGAGGTGCCAAAAACAGCTGACTTCGAATGGTGCGCACTATACCATTGCACTCCAATTTACGAAACATTCACAACAATACTCACCGAGGAATAGACACCGAGATGGAGACGCTGATACCCGCAGCTCTAGGGATTTTATTTGGGCTATTGGGCCTTCTCTGGGGTGCCGACCGCTTTGTAGCTGGTAGTGCTGGTGCTGCTAAAAACTTTGGTGTTTCACCCCTTGTCATCGGATTAACCATTGTCTCTATTGGAACTTCTGCACCAGAAATTATCGTTGCCATTAACGCTGCATTAAAAGATGCCGGCGACATGGCTGTTGGTAATGCTATTGGCTCTAACCTGGCCAACATCGGACTCGTGCTTGGCATCACCGCAATTATTTGCCCAATTCCAACCCAGGGTCACCTGATCAAACAAGAAGGGCCGGTACTTCTTGCCGTTACATTGTTAGCTGGACTTTTTATCTTTGATGGCATGCTGTTACGACCTGAAGGTATTGCACTTGCTTGCATTATTCCACCATTACTTGCACTCACGGTGTACTACAAAAAACGCCACCCGAACCCGGAGACTGTAGAAGAGGGAGAAGCCATTCCCTCAATGTCTACTACTGCTGCACTACTTTGGTTTTTAGTTGGCCTTGGAGCATTACTGCTCAGCTCAGAAGCATTAGTATGGGGCGCTAAACAATTTGCGCTGTACTTTGGTGTAAGCCAACTCGTTATCGGGCTCACAATTGTCGCTGTCGGCACAAGCCTACCCGAGCTAGCTGCATCTGTAATGAGCGCGATTCGCGGCCATCACGATATAGCTTTAGGTAATATTTTCGGCTCCAACCTGTTTAATCTTCTCGCAGTCATGTCTGTTCCTGGCATTATTAGCCCCTTGGCCCTGAACCAAGAAGTGTTTTATCGTGACTATTTGGCCATGTCATTCCTTACCCTTGTACTAATTGCAGCCATCAGTTTCTCCCTTTGGAGAGGAAAACGAGAGCGCCATCAAGCGCAGCTATCAAAAAAGATTGGTATAACATTATTAACACTTTACGGGCTCTACTATGTAATCCTAATTCCAGGGCAGCTTTAATGCCTAACAGCTAGTGTTATCTCAGACCTTACAGCAACAACAGACAGCCGCTATACTGGCAAGAATTTTTGAGACAACTTTAACTTTATCTTTCGAGACAACCAATGACATCTGGAATGACACCCGAGGATTATTCTGAGGTAGCCCGACGCACCATCCGCATGGAGGCACAAGCTGTCGAGCTACTGGAACAACGCATCGGACCAGAATTTCATCAAGCATGCGAGCTCATCATGAAGTGTAGCGGCCGTGTCGTTGTTACAGGAATGGGAAAGTCAGGGCATATTGGCCGCAAAATTGCTGCCACTCTGGCAAGCACTGGCACACCGTCCTTCTTTGTCCACCCAGGCGAAGCAAGTCATGGCGATATTGGTATGATCACGGAAGGTGACGTCGTACTTGCGCTGTCTAATTCAGGGACAACATCAGAAGTTATCACCCTTTTACCTCTGATTAAACGAATGGGTATCCCCCTAATCAGCATGACAGGCAACCCCCAATCAACTCTAGCTCAAGCCGCTGAAGCACACCTAGATGTGCAAGTTCCCGCCGAAGCATGCCCTTTAGGCCTTGCACCGACGACCAGTACTACTGCGACACTAGTCATGGGAGATGCTTTAGCCATTACATTACTAGAAGCTCGGGGATTTACTGCTGAAGATTTTGCTTTTTCCCATCCGGGTGGCGCATTGGGGCGCAAGCTTTTACTTAAAGTGGAAGACATCATGCACAGCGGAGATGAACTACCACAAGTGACAACAGACACACCACTCCGACATGCCTTGCTGGAAATGACAACAAAAGGGTTTGGTATGACCACTGTCGTTAATGATTCGGGCGAGCTTCAGGGTGTTTTCACCGATGGCGACTTGCGACGAGCCGTAGACGACAACATCGATATAAATAGCACGCCTATTGGTGAAATGATCAAAAGCAAATGCCGAGCTGTCCACCGAGATCTGCTAGCTGCCGAAGCCCTAAAAATTATTGAAGATTTTAAAATTACAGCTTTAGTTGTTGAGGATTCAAATCATCGACCTATCGGTGTTTTACATATGCACGACATCCTACGTGCTGGAGTCATGTAATGACCACGAATAACCAAAAACTGCTTAACAGAGCCAAAAAAATTCGACTATTACTTCTAGATGTTGACGGCGTACTGACAGATGGCCGCCTGTACTACGGCAATAATGGCGAAGAATTAAAGGCTTTCAATATCCAAGATGGCCTAGGCATTAAACTTTTACAACGGAATGGCATCCAAGTTGGCATTATTACTGGGCGCTCCTCTGAATTACTAGCCAGGAGAGCTTCAGAATTAGGCATTGAATTAGTCATCCAGGGAAGGGAAGACAAACTGACTGCACTCGGAGAATTACTTGATAGCAAACACACGTCCTACCAAATGGAAGAAATAGCTTTCCTTGGAGACGATTTGCCCGATGTAGCCGTTATACGGCGCGTGGGACTTGGGGTTGCCGTTGCCAATGCTACAAGTTTTGTTATTGAAAACGCCCACTGGCAAACAGCAACAAAAGGTGGCGATGGCGCAGTAAGAGAACTGGCGGAAATGCTGCTACAAGCCCAAGGTAAATTAGAGTCTACTCATTCAAATTATTTGTGAACGACTCTTAATATTAAACGTCTTTTAAGTATGGGCAGGCCTTTTAGAGTGCCGCGCCCTGATTGATAAAGACGAAGATACATAATTTAGAATATGCGTAATTTACTACTAACAATCATGCTATTAGGCGCAGTCAGCGTTTTTTTGCTATTTTGGCTTTCCCCCCCTGAAGCCTTTTTGCAAAAATCCAATGACAATATCGGCGATGGTGAAGCTCTACCAAAAGCAGACAGTTACATGCTTAATATTTCAAAAATCGACTACGCCAAAGATGGCACAAAAGCATTCAGCCTAAAATCTATCGAAGCCCATCACTTTAAGCGTGGCAATCGCCTAGTACTAGAAAAACCAAAACTCATATCCTACAACCAGAAAGATGCAAAACACCCATGGCATATGAATGCAAAAAAAGGCACTGTACTTAAAGGGGGAGAACGTGCCATATTTACCGGAGATGTATATGCTTGGCAAAACCTTGGTAATGACACAAAAAATGAACTTCGAACCGATAAACTCATCCTATTCCCAGAAGAACGTACAGCCGAGACTGATAAAAAAGTGACGATTACTACTCCGAAAGGAAATACCGTAGGTGTTGGCATGCATGCAGACTTGAACAAAGAACTTTTCAAGCTGCTATCCAGGGTAAAAGGGGTTCATAATGTTAACTAGGTTAATCCTGCTGCTTTCTGTTGCATTTAGCTGCACGCTATCTTATGCGCTGCCCACAGACCGCCAACAACCTATAAAGATAGAATCTGATCGTGCCGAACAGGATGAGAAAAAAGGAACAACCACCTACGAAGGTTCCGTTGTCATTATCCAGGGCACCATTAAAATTAACGCAGACAAAGTGACTGTTTTTAGCGACACCAACCAAGTTGATAAAATCATCTGTGTAGGTAATCCCGCTCACTACCAACAGCGCCCCAACCCCCAAGATGGATTGGTGCTAGCAAGCGCAAAGACCATAAAATATTATTTAGCCAACGACAAAATCAAGCTTTTAAAAAACGCCAGCCTAGAACAGAACGGCTCCGTGATCACAGGTGAAAAAATTGATTACGATCTTAAGGCTGAAGTTGTTAAAGCTACAGCAAACAAAGAAAGGGTGCATATGCTTATTCCACCCAGCAATCAAAAGGACAAAAATTAATGGCCGTACTCAAGGCCTCACACCTTTCCAAGAGCTACAAAAAAAGACCTGTCATCCGAGACGTATCGCTCACTGTTGAAAGTGGAGCCATTGTAGGCCTGCTTGGCCCTAACGGTGCGGGGAAAACGACCTGCTTTTATATGATTGTAGGCTTGATAGCCCAAGATGGCGGAACAGTACTTATTGATGGTGAAGACATCACCGCCCTCCCTATGCACGGTAGAGCACGCAAAGGTATTGGCTACCTCCCCCAGGAAGCCTCAGTATTTCGTAAAATGACGGTGCAAAACAACATTCTAGCCATTTTAGAAACACGCAAGGACCTTGATGCCACACAGAGAAAAAATCGAGTAGAGCAGCTACTACAGGAATTCCACCTTACCCATATTAGAGACTCCCAGGGCATTAGCCTTTCAGGGGGAGAACGACGCCGAGTAGAAATTGCTAGAGCGTTAGCAATGGAACCCACCTTTATCTTGCTTGATGAACCCTTTGCAGGTGTTGACCCAATATCAGTCAACGATATCAAACAAATCATCCGCCATCTGCGTGATAAAGGCATTGGTGTTTTAATCACAGATCACAACGTGCGGGAAACTCTTGATATCTGTGAACACGCTTATATTGTGGGAGAAGGCAAAGTCATCGCAGAAGGCCAATCGTCGGATATTATTGCCAATCAGCAGGTTCGGGATATTTATTTAGGCGAAGATTTTGTATTATAAGCATCCTAAATAGGCATTCAGACCTACCTCTGCACACCATCAAATAAAAAATCAAGACCAATTCACGAAAATCGGCATAAAAATTGCTTGTACAATACCCCTTCCAGCATCTACACTTCGAAATATAATAACTAAATTCCCTGAAGAGTAGTCATACCAAGCAATGAAAGTCAGCCTGCAACTGAAAATTGGTCAGCAGTTAACCATGACCCCCCAACTGCAACAGGCAATACGCCTTCTGCAGCTTTCATCACTTGACCTTCACCAGGAGATACAACAAAACCTGTATGACAACCCTCTTCTTGAATTGGCAGAAGAATCAGAAAACCCACCAGAACCCACCCCAGAAAACTCTCAGGAAAAAGCTCCGAGCACAACAGAAGCGACAACCCAAGAAGAACCTGTCGATAGTACATCACAGGATCTCAACAGTGAGGATTGGGATGCATCAATCCCACAGGATCTGCCAGTCGACGCAAACTGGGACGACATATATCAACCCACCTCGAGCATTAAAAGTACATCTTCAGAGACAATGGACTTTGACAATGTTCATAATGTCACCGAGTCACTCCAAGACCACTTGCTCTGGCAACTGAATCTAACCCCTCTTTCTCAAACAGACCTCCTTATCGCGGAAAACATTATTGACTCCATCGATAACAACGGCATGCTCACAACACCGCCGGAAGAAATTTGGGGATCACTGGATGATGATGAAATAGAACTGGATGAAGTGGTCGCCGTACTCCACCGCATCCAACAGTTTGACCCACCCGGTGTTGGCGCAACTAATTTATCAGAATGCCTACAAATACAACTTAGCCAATTTTCACCTGACACGGCCTTTATTGAAGAAGCCAAACGATTGGTCTCAGAACACCTGGATCTAGTAGGACAACGAGACTATAAGAAGCTGGAAAAACTAACCGGGTACTCACAAGAGATTCTTGGCGCCGCCATTTTACTGATACAAACACTTTCACCCCACCCCGGTGAAGCTATCCAAAATGACGATGTAGAGTATGTAGTTCCCGACGCCCGCGTCACAAAATTAGACGACCATTGGCAAGTCTCTTTAAATCAAGATATCACGCCAAAACTGAGCATTAATCAACAATATGCCCAGCTGATCCGCAGAGCTGACTCAAGCCAGGACAATACGTTCTTAAAAAATCATCTACAGGAAGCAAAATGGTTTCTCCGTAGTATTGAGAGCAGAAATGACACTCTATTGCGTGTAGCATCCTGTATCGTGGAGCTACAGCAAAGATTTCTGGAACAGGGCCCAGAAGCTATGCGCCCTATGGTTCTAGCAGACATTGCAGAAAAACTGGAGCTTCACGAATCCACGATCTCCCGAGTCACCACTCAAAAATATCTTGATACACCTCAAGGTGTGTTTGAGTTGAAGTACTTTTTCTCAAGCCATGTGGCTACAGCAAGCGGGGGGGAGTGTTCATCCACGGCTATTCGCGCTATCCTGAAGAAGATGATTAGCGCAGAAAATCCAGCCAAACCTCTCAGTGACAACAAGTTGACCACACTATTACAGGAGATGGGTATTCAAGTTGCACGACGAACCGTGGCCAAATACAGAGAAGGAATAGGAATACCCTCCTCTAGTGAGAGAAAACGCTTTAAGCAATAATCCATCAACAGAACTAACATAAATAGAAATAGCGTACACAGAAATAAGGAGTACCGCATGCAACTAAATATCAGCGGACATCACCTCGATATCACTGACCCAATCAAAGAATACGTCATCAACAAACTGTCCAAGCTGGAACGACACCACGACCGTATTACCAGCACCAATGTAATACTTTCTGTCGACAAACTCGCTCAAAAAGCAGAGGCTACCGTACATGTCAGCGGCGGTGAATTTTTCGCCAATTCAGAACATGACGACCTCTATGCAGCCATCGATATGCTTTCAGATAAACTGGACCGCCAGCTTATTAAGCACAAGGAAAAAACCCGCGGTAGATAACCTTTCATGAAACTAACAGACGTACTTCCCCTCGAGAACACCCTGCTGGATGTTCCCGGGGGTAGCAAAAAAAGAGTGCTGGAAAACCTTTCACACTTTCTCGCCGAACGTATCACTGACCTTGACTCAGACGAACTCTATCAAGGCCTTTTAGCTCGCGAACGATTAGGCAGCACTGGTATAGGGGAAGGTATTGCAATTCCCCATTGCCGAATTGCTGGCTGCAAAAAAATAACTGGTGCACTGCTCAAGCTAGCCGACCCTGTAGACTTTGATTCTATGGACAACGTGCTCGTCGACCTAGTTTTTGCCTTAATAGTCCCAGAAGAACAAAATGATGAGCACCTACAGGTTCTATCTTCTATAGCAGAACTACTTCAGGAAGAAGATGTTCGCATACAACTACGCGCAGCCAGCTCCATCGAAGCTTTCTACAAGATAGCTATAAGCCGAGAAGGTTGAGGCATAGCGATGCGACTAGTAGTAGTTAGTGGACGCTCAGGCTCCGGGAAAAGTACAGCTCTAAACCTGCTAGAAGATGCCGGATTTACCTGTATAGACAACCTACCTGCCGGCTTATTACCGGGACTATTCGAACAAGCCTCGCCACAAGGCAGCGACAATCACTGGCTGAATAATATAGCCGTGGGCATTGATGCCAGAAGCCTGACAGGCGACCTCAACCGACTGCCAGAAATTCTAGAAAAGTTAAAAAGCTCTGGCGTTAGCTATGAAGTCGTTTATCTGGATGCAATTACAGATGTACTGATACAACGATTTAGTGAAACACGCCGAAAGCATCCGCTTAGCTCACACCAGATAGACATTAAAGAAGCCATCGCCCTAGAAACTGAATTGCTGGATCCCATCGCCTCTATTGCTAACCGGCGAATTGATACCAGTAACATGACGCTCCATCAGCTAAGAGACCTTATCAAGAAGCAAATTGTCCCTGAGACTGAAGGAGATATGGCTGTTTTATTTGAATCCTTTGCATTCAAACGAGGCGTACCTATTGATGCCGACTTTGTCTTTGATGTGCGATGCCTGCCCAATCCCTATTGGAAACATGAGCTCAGACCATATAGCGGGAAAGACCAACCTGTTATCGACTTTCTGGAATCTGAATCAGAAGTAACAGAAATGCTGTCAGATATTATTAGTTACCTAACACGCTGGCTGCCAAGATTTGAAGCTAACAACAGAAGCTACCTCACCGTTGCTATCGGCTGTACTGGTGGACAACATCGCTCCGTCTACATCAGCAACATGCTGGGAAAACACTTCAACCAACACTACACTAACACCCAAATTAGACATCGGGAGTTGACCTGATATGAACACACCAGGACCCACCTTATGTCATTAGAAATCAATGTAGAACTGACCATTATTAACAAGCTTGGTCTACATGCCCGCGCTGCGGCAAAACTGGCATCAACCGCCGGAAAATATGGCTGCAAGATAAAAACAGGACCAAAACCCGATAAACTGGTAGATGCCAAAAGTGTAATGTCTCTCATGTTGCTAGCGGCAAGTCAGGGAACCGTTCTACATTTCCACTTTGAAGGCCGCGATGCAGAAAGAGCCTGCCGTGACATAGAACAACTACTCGCCAATCGATTTGATGAAGAGCAGTAATTGATGGCGATACAAATCCAAAGCCCACCCCATAAATATCTCTCAAATTAAACAAACAAATCTAGCTATCAACCTGACAACTCTATAAATTTTCTTCTCGCATCTATACACTATAGCCATTCATAACGGTAGCCAGGAACACCTCTACCCATGCAGGCTCCTAACGAAAAAATAAGCCACCTCTCTCAGCTTGCCAGCATTCACGAGCTTATGGACTCGAATAAAGTGCGCCGGCTTCGCCACATGCTGAATAATCTGACACCCGCTGATATTGCCGACCAAATCGAAGCTGCACCACCAAAAGCTCGAAGGGTTCTATGGGATCTCGTAGACAAGGAGTTTGAAGGGGAAGTCATTGGCGCGCTAAGCGAAGAGCTCCGTGGCGAAATTTTGGAGGAAATGGAAAGTCATGAAGTCGCCTCACTAACAGAGGGGTTAGACCCCGATGATGTAGCCGATATTCTGCAACAGCTGCCTGAAAAAGTAATACCAGAAATTCTGCAGGCAATGAGCGCCCAGGATCGCCAAAGAGTCGAGACTGTACTCACTTACGATGAGGACACAGCTGGCGGCTTAATGAACACGGACACCATTACCGTCCGCCCAGACATGACCCTCGATGTGGTTTTTCGCTACCTGCGCCGCCACGACGAACTGCCTGAAATTACTGACAGCATTTTTGTTGTAACGAGAGATGACGTATTCCTCGGCAGCCTGCCCTTAGGCAAGTTACTCACATCCAGCCCCAACATTACTGTCCGTGAAATTATGGTCACAGAGGTTGAGGCTATTCCGGCAGACATGGCCGATTCAGAAGTAGCCCATTTGTTTGAAAAACATGACTGGGTCTCTGCTCCCGTTATCAGTGAAACGAGGCAGCTCCTGGGCCGAATCACTATTGATGATGTTGTAGACGTCATCATGGAAGATGCAGACCACTCATTATTGGGACTGGCAGGCTTGAGCGATGAAGAGGAAACTTTTGCCTCCATTAGCCGCACCACTCCTCGCCGAGCAATCTGGCTAGGTGTTAACCTGATGACAGCTATTCTTGCCTCAGCCGTCATTAATATTTTTGAAGCCACCATTGATAAGGTTGTAGCACTAGCAATCTTAATGCCCATTGTTGCCAGTATGGGTGGTGTAGCGGGCAGTCAAACCCTCACCGTTGTTATTCGTGGTATGGCATTAGGACAAATTAGCCGCAGCAATTTAGGATGGCTTTTGAGCAAAGAATTTGCCGTTGGAGCGCTAAACGGGGTGCTTTGGGCGCTTGTGATGGGTGGTGTCGCCGCCCTATGGTTCCAAGACCCGCTGATAGCCGTGATCATTGCCGCAGCCATGGTCATCAACCTAGTCGCTGCAGCCATAGCTGGTGCAGCCCTCCCAGTTATCCTGAAGGCCTGCCGTGTTGACCCAGCCCTAGCAGGAAGTGTAGCACTGACCACCATAACCGATGTCGTAGGCTTCATGTCTTTTCTTGGGCTTGCTACCCTTTTCTACGCCTAACCATTGCAACACTAAGCATTCACTTACAAACTCTCACCAATTAATTGTGACCAAGAAGCCCAACCAAAGAAAAATACCACACTGAAAAATATGATGATTGATGACGACTTTCCAAATACAGTGAATCCCAATGGGGAAAACCCAGATGACATATCTGCGGAGCCCCAACCCAAAAGCAAATCCGAACTAAAGCGCGAAATGACCGCGCTACAAAAAATGGGAGAGGAACTGGTCAACTTACCTGCCGCCAAGCTAGAAAAAATCCCCATGGATGAACTATTGGAAGATGCCGTCATGCTAGCAAGGCGACTCAAAAATAGAGAGGGAAAACGCCGTCAACTTCAATATATTGGCAAAATAATGCGCAATATCGATAGCGAAGCCATACAACAAAAACTAGACAGCTTTCACCACCAAAGCCAAACTTTCCGCCAAACTCAGCATAAACTGGAACAATGGCGCGACCGCCTGCTCAGTGAAGGTGACACAGCCATTAGCGACTTGCTCAATACCTACCCAGAGCTAGACCGACAACACTTGCGCCAACTTATCCGGCAGGCAAATAAAGAAGCATCACAAAGCAAACCGCCCGCCGCTAGCCGGAAAATTTTTAAATATCTACGAGAAAACACCGACTAAAAAATCCAACCATGAAGCTTTTTAAGAAACATTACCCAACGTAGACAACAAATCATCTGTCGCCTGCACCAGTGCAGCCAAAGTAGCCGGCTCAGAAGAAGCATGCCCTGCATCCCTGATAACCTTCAATCTCGAACCAGGCCATGCCCGATGCAAATCAAAAGCCTGCCCAACAGGACAGACCATGTCATAGCGACCATGAATAATCACCCCCGGAATATCTTTCAACGCATCCATACCAACAAGGATTTCATTTTCCTCCAAGAAAGCATCGTGCATAAAATAATGGGCTTCAATCCGCGCCATAGCCAATGCGGTATGAGGGCTACCCAAATGCTCTACAAGATCCGGGTTTGGATGCATGCTGGCACATCGACCTTCCCACACAGACCATGACTTAGCTGCTGACATGCGCACTAACTCATCATCACCGATTAATCGCCGGTAATAGGCTGCCAGTAAATCCCCCTGTTCTACCACGGGAATTGGCGCCAAAAACGACTGCCAATAATCTGGGAATACATGGCTAGCGCCATCTTGATAGAACCACTGGATATCTTGTTCACGGCACAAAAAAATACCGCGCAGAATCATACCCAACACTTTTTCGGGATACGCCTGCGCATATACCAAGCTCAAAGTTGAACCCCAAGAGCCACCGAACAATACCCACCGCTCCACATCCATAAGTTCACGGATTTTTTCAATATCATCTACCAAGCAACGGGTATGGTTTGCCTCAAGCTCAGCATGGGGCTTTGAGCGCCCGCTTCCCCTCTGATCAAACAAAATAATTCGATACTTTTCTGGATCAAAAAACCGCCGATCATTTTCCGTGCAACCCCCGCCCGGACCACCGTGCACAAATAACACAGGTGTTCCCTGAGGGTTTCCGGCCTCTTCAACATAAAGAGTATGCAAACTATCAACGATTAGTTCATGGCTAGCATAGGGTTTGATTCGAGGATAGAAGCTTCTCATTGGCAATCCTTTTCAACTACAGGCTCTTCAAAGCCTCTACTCTTTAGCAAGCGCATTCTCTCTGCCACTCTATTCAGTCGACACAAGATACTCTACAGTAAACACTATGACAGCTTCTTCACAAACGCAATTATCCCAGAGCAAACAGCCTAGATGTGGGTGGTGCCTGGGTGACCCTCTATATGAAAGCTACCACGATAACGAGTGGGGCGTACCCTGTTTTGATGATCACACATTGTTTGAATTTCTGGTGTTGGAAAGCGCCCAAGCGGGCCTTTCCTGGATTACGATCCTGAAAAAAAGAGAAAACTACCGACAAGCTTTTGCCAATTTTGATGCCGAGAAAATTGCTAAATTTGATCAGAACAAAGTCGACCAGTTATTAGATAATCCAGGCATTATTCGAAACAAGCTGAAAATACAGAGCACTATAAGTAATGCACAGCAATACTTAGCTGTACAGCAACAGCATGGCAGCTTTGCCAATTACCTATGGGCATTTGTTGATGGTAAACCGATTGAGAACAAATGGACTAACTTATCTGAAGTGCCTGTCTTCACACCTTTGGCAGAAACCATTAGCAAAGATATGAAAAAGAAAGGGTTTAAGTTTTTTGGTAAAACGATTTGCTACGCCTATATGCAGGCTATTGGAATGGTTAACGACCACCTGGCTTCATGCTTTAAACACAGCTCATGCTTCCGATACAACTCATGTTTTAAATAAAAGGAATGCTCTGAATAAAAGAAGCACCAGAGTTAATCCGGCACTCCTCTATCAGTAAAAGCTTATTTAGGTGCTCGCTTACGTTCAGTTTCAGTCAGCAATTTTTTACGCAGGCGGATACTCTCAGGAGTAACTTCCACCAACTCATCGTCCTCAATAAACTCCAGTGCTTGCTCCAATGTATGAGTAACAGGCGGAGTCAGTGTTAATGCTTCATCTGTACCGGAAGCACGTACGTTTGTCAGCTGCTTACCTTTTGTCGGATTCACCGGCAAATCATTATTGCGAGAGTGCAAACCAACAATTTGACCTTCATAAACCTCATGACCCGCCCCCAAGAACAAACGGCCACGCTCCTGTAGGTTAAACAAGCCAAAGGCTAATGTCTTTCCTTTAGTCATGGATACCAAAACACCATTTTGGCGCTTGGCGACTTCACCCTGCTTAACCGGACCATAGTGGTCAAAAATACTGGTCATAATGCCGGAACCACTGGTCATGGTCAGAAAGTGAGAACGGAAGCCAATCAACCCTCTAGAAGGCGCCATAAATTCTAACCGTACACGGCCTTTACCGTCAGGCTCCATATTGGTCAGTTCAGCCTTACGCAGACCAAGCTCTTCCATCACCGCACCCTGATGCTGATCTTCAACATCAATCACAACTTGCTCATAAGGCTCGTGAAGCTCACCATCCACTTCTTTTTGAATTACTTCTGGACGTGATACACCCAACTCAAAGCCTTCACGACGCATGCTTTCGATCAATACCGACAAGTGCAGCTCACCACGGCCAGAAACAATAAATTTATCTGGGCTATCACCCTGCTGCACTCGTAAAGCAACATTGTGAATCAGCTCTTGCTCAAGGCGATCTTTAATATTTCGGGAGGTCACATACTTGCCTTCCAAACCAGCGAACGGCGAGTTGTTCACCTGGAAGGTCATGCTTACCGTAGGCTCATCAACACTCAATGCAGGGAGTGCTTCCGGTGCATCTGGATGACAAATCGTATCTGAAATACCCAGCTTATCGATACCGGTAATACAAACAATATCGCCCGCTTCGGCCTTTTCAACATCTACGCGCTCAAGGCCATCGTAGCCCATCACTTGCAAAACCTTTCCTTTACGGCTGTTGCCATCACGATCAACCACAACCACTTGCTCATTGGGCTTCATTCTTCCACGGGCAATACGGCCCACACCAATAACACCCACATAACTGCTGTAATCTAGCGCACTGATTTGCATTTGCAGAGGACCTTCTGGGTCAACATCTGGCGCTTTTACCTTGTCCACAATCATCTGGAACAGCGGTGTCATATCATCAGCCATTTCATCTGGCTCTACACCGGCAATTCCATTGAGGGCTGACGCATAAATAACCGGAAAGTCCAACTGCTCGTCAGTACCACCCAAGTTATCAAATAATTCAAATACCTGATCCATCACCCAGTGAGGACGAGCACCCGGGCGATCAACCTTATTCACTACCAAGATCGGGTTCAAACCCTGCTCAAAGGCTTTCTGCGTCACAAAACGCGTTTGCGGCATGGGGCCATCAACGGCATCCACTAACAGCAGAACGCAATCCACCATAGAAAGCACCCGCTCAACCTCACCACCGAAATCGGCGTGCCCTGGGGTATCTACAATATTGATACGGTAATTATTCCACTCAATCGCCGTATTCTTGGCAAGAATGGTAATCCCACGCTCACGTTCCTGGTCGTTAGAATCCATCACACGTTCCGCACCCAGACTCTTACGATCAAGGGTGCCGGATTGTTCAAGCAGTTTATCAACCAAGGTCGTTTTACCGTGGTCAACGTGGGCGATAATAGCGATATTGCGAAGGTTCTCGATCACAGGAATTTCTCAACAAAAAGTAGTGGGATATAAAATGCAGGCGCGATTATAGCGGTTAAGTGGGTAAATAGTAGGTTTTTCTCGGGTATGCCGTTGGTTTAGCAAATAAAAGTAAGTGATTTTCCAAGGGGAATAAACGACAGGCAGCTCTACTAAAAGCAACCATACAAATAAAAGCACTTAGGCACAGAAAACCTGTGCCAGCATTTAAAGTTTTTAAAGAGATCGATGACATTTAAGAGAAATTATTATTTCCATTTGTCTCCGCCCCCCTTTATCCTAGCACCGTCATTGGCAACCACTTAAAGATCGAACCAGAATTCACGATCATCGGAATTGCCTCATCACACATCGAGCAGGATACGAACATGGCCAAAGGCACTATTAAACGTTACGATTTTCGCAAAGGCTTCGGCTTTATTGTCGACGACAAAAACGGCAACGACCTCTTCTTCCACAAAAGTGAATGGCAAGGCGATGGTCCTATCCGCCAAGGCATAGCCGTTAATTTTGTCAGCAAAGACTCAGACAAAGGGCCTCAGGCCGAATCTGTTATTCCTTTAGATGGCAGCAGCAGTAAACCTTCCAAGAACAAAAAACCTACAACTAAACCTGATTCTTTAGAAAATCGTGTAGAGTCTCTAGAAAGCTCTGTAGGTACTTGGAAAGTTGTGAGCTTTTTAGCTCTTGTGGGTGTTATTGCTCTAGCAGCTGAAAAATTCTTACTATAAGACTGACCTTCAATAGAAAAGGTCGTTACTCAACATTACTTGGAAAATAATTAAGACGGCCTATAAACCGCCACATTTTCAAAACCCTGATCGACTAATAGCTCCGCATGTAATCGACTCATCACGCCTTTATCACAATAAAGCAAATAATGAGTCTCGGCGCTCAGATCCTTAAAGCTATTCTGCAAGGCAAAGAAAGGGATTTCTTCTATCTGGCTATTGGCTAATTTTAATGGCCTGACATCTACTTCGTCCGGATGACGGATATCCAAAATAATAGCGCCTGGCTGTGGTATTGAAAAAACTTCGACCTCAGCAAGAGGGGTATCGTCATCCATCACTTCATCAATGGTTTGAACACAACGATTAGTTATGGCTGACTCCAGTACAGCCATATCAAATTTGCACTCTTCGTTTACCACTCTCTCTTCTTTAGCCCTTGTTGTTGGCTTTTTAGAAATTACACCGCAGTACTCAGGCATATTAGCGGCAAATTCTTCAGTGCCGATTTTGCGAGCGATATCAATGATGTCGTTTTTATCAAAAGTCACGAGAGGCCTAAGCACCAGAGTATTAGTAACTGAATCGATAACGGAAAGGTTTGTCAGTGTTTGGCTCGATACCTGAGCCACACTCTCACCAGTTACCAGAGCTTGCACTTCCATCTCTTCAGCAATTTGGGTACCCGCTCGCAACATCATGCGCTTCAGCACCACCCCCATTTGGGAGTTGTGTACATTACTGAGAATTTCACCGACGACGTCTTCAAATGGCACAGTGATGAACCTCACTCGATGAGAACTACTGAATTTATTCCACAGGTAAAAAGCAACTTCTTTTACACCCACCTCGTGGGCACGGCCACCTAGATTAAAAAATAGGAAATGGGTGCGCAAGCCTCTTTTCATGGTGAGATAGCTGGAGACTGTGGAGTCAAACCCACCGGAAATAAGCGAGATAACAGAATCCTGGGTCCCAAGGGGAAACCCGCCCAAACCAGCGGTGGTACTCTGAATAACATACAGATCCTGTTGGCGAATTTCGAGCCTTACAGTGATATCTGGATTTTTTAACTTTACGCCAGCAGCCTCAGATTGGTGCAATAATCCACCACCTACCTGCCGCTCCACATCATGTGAACTAAAATCGTGCTTCCCACTACGCTTAACCCGAAGCACAAAGGTTTTGCCTGCCAACTGATCATGCCAAACTGAAAGTGTTTTTTCTAAAATATCGTCAAAATCACCGAGAGGAAAATGTTGAACCTGGGAGAAATTAGCAATACCTGGGGTACGGCCCAAAATATCAGCTATTTGAACACACAACCCCTCTTCATCTGGCCCAGTGATTTCAATCTTTTCCCAATCCCGGCTAACGTTGACGTCTTCATGCACGGATTTGAACATTCTGCGCAAGTTATCTCGCAGCTGCCTGGTCATACGCTTTCTAACCGGGGCACTCTTGATGGTTATTTCTGGAAACAGTTTGACGACAAAATGCATGAACAGGCTCGTAATTTAGTGGGAAAGTGAAAAAGCGCGGATTATATTACAAATCACAACACTTTCGGCGTATTATAGGCCGCGCAAAAACAAGGCCATTCGTACGCAAAGTTGTTTTGCTCCATAATGGTGCAAGATTGCTCTATTTTGGTGCAAAATTGCTATCCAGACCTAAATGTGTCGCTATAAGCTGTTGAATTTACTCAACCAGAGCCTTGGCATAGCTTTTGCTTTAAAAACTCACGTTACGCTTTTTTGCATATAAGAAGGCAGCCACCATCATCGTGCTTGCCACAAGATAACAAAAAGATACCATGGGGTATTTTTGCCTCGCCGCAAATATGTCGGCCGGTCTGTTTAACCTTTGTTTAATAAAAGTTTCCATACTTGGAGGAACCAATGTCTAAGACCCTTACACTGATCAAAGAAAGCGAAGCCCGCTGGGTCGATCTACGTTTTACTGATACCAAAGGTAAGGAACAACACGTTTCTATTCCCAGCAGTGAGGCGACTGAAGATTTTTTTGAAGACGGTCAAATGTTTGATGGTTCTTCTATCCAAGGCTGGAAAGGCATCAATGAGTCCGACATGATTTTGATGCCTGATGACAGCACGGCCATCCTTGACCCATTCACTGATGAGCCTACGGTTATTATTCGTTGTGACATTATTGAGCCTGCAACCATGCAAGGCTATGAGCGCGACCCTCGCTCTGTTGCAAAACGTGCAGAAGAGTACCTGAAAGCTACAGGCTTGGGTGACACTGCGTACTTTGGTCCAGAGCCAGAATTCTTTGTTTTTGATGACATTAAGTGGGGCGCAGACATGAGTGGCGCTTTCTACAAAATCAACTCTGAAGAAGCAGCCTGGGCGACTGGCCACGACTACTCTGACGGCAACATGGGTCACCGCCCTGGTGTTAAAGGTGGTTACTTCCCTGTACCCCCTGTTGATAGCCTGCACGATCTTCGTGCTGCCATGTGTGCAGCAATGGAGCAAATGGGCCTTGATGTTGAAGTACACCACCACGAAGTAGGTACTGCTGGTCAGTGTGAAATTGGCGTTAAGTTCAACACCCTGGTAACGAAAGCAGATGAAGTTCAAATTCTTAAGTACTGTGTACATAACGTTGCACACGCTTACGGTAAAACTGCTACGTTCATGCCTAAGCCTATCGTTGGTGATAACGGTTCTGGCATGCACTGCCACCAATCTTTCTGGAAAGATGGCGAAAACCAATTTGCTGGTGACGGCTACGCTGGATTGAGCGATACAGCTCTTTACTATATTGGCGGCATCATCAAACATGCAAAAGCATTGAACGCCTTTGCTAATGCTTCTACGAACTCCTACAAGCGTCTGATCCCAGGCTTTGAAGCACCCGTTATGCTGGCTTATTCAGCTCGCAACCGCTCTGCTTCTTTACGCATACCTTATGTTGCTTCACCAAAAGGCAAGCGTGTAGAGCTGCGCTTTGGTGATCCAACTGCCAACCCATACCTGATGTTTGCAGCAATGCTGATGGCTGGTATCGACGGTGTTAAAAATAAGATTCACCCTGGTGATGCAGCAGACAAAGATTTGTATGACTTGCCTGCTGAAGAAGCCGCTGCTATCCCACAAGTCGCCGGAAGCCTGCGTGAAGCCCTGGATGCTCTGGATGGTGACCGTGAATTCCTGACGGCTGGTGGTGTATTCACTGATGATACTATTGATGCATACATTGAGCTAAAAATGGAAGATGTATACCGCGTTGAGCACACCACTCACCCGGTTGAGTTTGATATGTATTACTCTGTATAAATACTAGTCTTTATATAGAGCTACTTTCGAACAAAAAACCGAGGGAATTTCCCTCGGTTTTTTTTCGCGCTATTTTTTACCTTTTATCGCCAATATCTATACTCTTACCTACCCCAACCTTTACTCCTGCCCGAACAGCTGCCCTATTCCAATGCAGCAATCATTGGCAGTGTATTTACTAATACCTTTAATTGTAATTTTAATGGAATAATGATCTTTTTCTTTGGTCTAATTAGAGCTAGTCTTAAGACAGCAAACCCTAAATCAAGAGGTTATGGTCGTGTTACAGAAAGGAACTAAACTTGTTATTACCTTGGCTTGCCTAAGCTTGGCCTACTATGCCCTAGCCGAAGTTTATCGGGTGGTAGACGAAAATGGCACTGTCCAATATACGGATAATCCTCCCGCTGGCGACCCTACAGTTGAATCCGTAGACTTACCTACAATAAATACTCAACCCGGATTACAAACCGGTAAAACTGTTAAAAAACAAGAGGCTAAGGAAGAACACGCCGGGTATCAAAGCATAAATATTTCAGCTCCTGCTCAAGGAACAACGATACCTCCTGGCCAGGAAAGTATTCCCGTTCAGGTATCCCTTACCCCCCAACTAAAGGATGGCGATGCGATTCAGCTCATGTTCAATGGACAACCCTATGTTCCAGCAAGTAGTTCTACTTCGTACAATATAAGCTCACTGATTAGAGGAGAGCACAAAATTCAAGCTCAAATCATAGACAGTGAAGGAAATGTTATTGCCAGATCAGGAATAACAACCGTTTACGTAAAACGCCACTCTATCAAGCATAACAGCAACTAGAATTATGCCTGCGCACCATCATGGTGCAATAATATTGATTTTATTCTACACTCTATAAAAGCCCTCCCATTTAGTAGGGCTTTCGCGCCTATACAAAACTGGCCCACTAATTGCTTTGTTCTAAATACTATCGCCTAAATAGGGCGCTCAATTTACTACGCTGAACCACAACAGGGCACGGTCTATACTCGGCCAGCTAAACAATGACAGAAGATCAGCTACATAACTTATTGCTGGACAGTCTTAGTACTGCTGTCATTTTATTAAATGGCCAGCTGAAAATTTGTTACCTGAATCCAGCTGCTGAAAACCTGTTAGCCATTAGCGCTATAAGACTGCAGGGCATGCAGGTCTCTCAATTATTTGATAATGCTGATGGCTGCGTTAGCTCCTTGCAGGAAGCATTGAACACCAACCATACATTTACCCAACGGCAGGCACCTCTAACATTACTGGACCATGATCCTATCACGGTAGATTTAACGGCAACGCCTCTACAATCAGGAGCAGCTAAGCTACTACTTGTCGAGATGCAACCGATGGATCGCCTCATGCGTATTAATCGAGAAGAAGCTCTGATCTCCACACACGATACCACTCGCAATCTCGTCAGAGGGTTAGCCCATGAGATCAAAAATCCACTGGGAGGCATAAGAGGTGCAGCACAGTTGCTTTCGGAAGACTTAAACAACCAACCGGAGTTACGCGAGTTCACCGATATTATTTCTGCAGAGACCGACCGCCTTTGTAAACTGGTGGATCGACTGCTCGGCCCAAACACAATGCCCAAATTTGCCCTGGTCAACATACACGAAGTTCTTGAGCATGTTGCCGCACTGGCTGAGAGTGAAACCCGTGGAAGCATTGTTATTGAACGTAACTATGATCCAAGCATTCCTGAATTTTATGGTGATCGTGGACAACTGATACAGGCGATTCTAAATATTGTTCGCAATGCGATTCAGGCTCTACTGATTAAGGATAAGGTTGAGGGTGAAGCACATCAAAAACAAGCCACTCCAACTATTTGGCTTAAAACCAGAATCAAAAGAAATTTTACTATTGGTAAAACTCACCACCGAGTAGTTTGCTGCATTGACATAGTCGATAACGGTCCCGGTATTCCTGAAGAAATTATTGATCGAGTTTTCTTTCCAATGATCAGTGGTCGCGTCGATGGCAGCGGCCTGGGGCTTCCTATTGCACAATCTGCAGTTCATCTGCACCACGGCTTAATCGAGTGTAAAAACAAGGATGGAGAAACACGGTTTTCCATGTACTTACCACTTGAGCAAACAGAGCATATGAATAAGCCACTAAC
Organism: Porticoccus sp.; assembly: GCA_021773405.1. Classification (GTDB taxonomy): domain Bacteria; phylum Pseudomonadota; class Gammaproteobacteria; order Pseudomonadales; family Porticoccaceae; genus Porticoccus. The sequence goes on along the minus strand of JAJFKD010000037.1, from coordinate 16,342 downwards.
AAATAAAACCCCTGGATAAGTAAATGAATAAGCGCACTGTTTGGATTGTTGATGATGACCGCTCAATTCGTTGGGTCATGGAAAAAGCTCTTGCCAGGGCAGACCTTAACGTGGCCAGCTTCGAATCAGCTAATGATCTCTTGGTGCAATTGAACAAAACACTACCAGATACTATTATCAGCGACATCCGCATGCCCGGTATTGACGGCCTGCAACTGCTACAAAAAATTCACGCATCGAACCCCTTACTGCCCGTCATCATTACCACTGCCCATTCCGACTTAGACAGTGCAGTTGCCGCCTATCAAGGAGGGGCATTCGAATATCTGCCAAAGCCTTTTGATCTTGATGAGCTTATTGCCGTTACCCAACGGGCCATCAATTTTGCCTATGAGCAAAAAGCAGCTGAGGAAGACTTAAACGAAGAAGGCAGTAATGAGGTTGAAATTAGTGGAGAGATTATTGGTGAAGCTCCTGCCATGCAGGAGGTGTTCCGCGCCATAGGACGACTGTCTCATTCAAACATCACTGTACTGATTAACGGCGAGTCTGGGACCGGTAAAGAGCTTGTAGCAAAAGCGTTACATGATCACAGCCCTAGAAAGAACAACCGCTTTATTGCTCTCAACATGGCAGCCATTCCACATGACTTAATAGAATCCGAACTCTTTGGCCACGAAAAAGGCGCATTTACCGGAGCAACTCAACGCCGTGAAGGCCGCTTTCAACAGGCAGATGGCGGCACCCTGTTTCTAGATGAAATAGGTGATATGCCTCCAGAAGCACAAACTCGATTACTGCGAGTACTAGCCAATGGCGAGTTCTATTTAGTAGGCGGACACACACCATCAAAAGTTGATGTTCGAATTATCGCTGCCACTCACCAAGATCTCGAACAACTTGTGGCAGAAAATCGATTTAGAGAGGATTTATTCCATCGCTTAAATGTTATTCGTATTCATCTACCAACTCTGGCTGACCGTCGTGAGGATATCCCGCGGTTAATGCAATATTTTTTACAGCGCGCTGCAAAAGAACTGGAAACCGAATCAAAAATTCTTTCACCAGAAGCAGAGAAGCATCTCACTATGCTGCCCTGGGAAGGTAATGTTCGTCAGCTTGAAAATGCCTGCCGATGGCTCACTGTGATGGCATCAGGTCGCGAAGTCCATCTGGATGACTTACCTCCAGAACTAACTGAGCACTCAATAGAAAAAACTATTATTTCTAATTCCTGGGAACAACAATTAAGAAGCTGGGCAGACAACGAATTAGCCAATGGAAAAAACGATATTCTTACTACGGCAGTTCCCACCTTCGAACGGGCTTTAATAGAAACAGCCCTGTCTCACACCAATGGGCGAAAAAAAGATGCGGCAGAATTACTTGGCTGGGGTAGAAATACTCTGACAAGAAAATTGAAGGAACTTGGGATGGGAGACGAGGAGTAATTCTACCTCCATTTAAAGCCGCATCACCGTAGCAGAGCCCTCTAATTTAAAGGCTCTGCCTATCTTACAGACTGCACCTGATATAGGTGTGTATTTTTAAATAAAAGAAAGACTAGCTTAATGGGTCACGGATTCAGGCTCGCCCTTCCCTTGAAGCTTTCCTTCCTCAACGGCTTTTGCAAATAATGCTTCAAAATTGACGGGAGGTATCATAAGTGCAGGAAAACTCCCTTTAATAACAACACTATCAATAGCTTCTCTCACGTAGGGGAACAGTGTTGAAGGACAAATAGTATTGAGTAATTGAGCCAGCTGAGGGCCTTCAACACCTTGAATAGCAAAAATACCGCCCTGATGAACTTCAATCAGGTAAATCGTATCTTCGCCATCTTTAACAGTCACGGTTAGGGTTAGCTCAACTTCATAATTGTCTGTACCCAGCTTTGTAGTCGACAGTGAGATGTCCTGGTTAATTTCAGGCTTGACCTGTTTTTGAAAAACAGCGGGACCCATTGGTGTTTCAAAGGATATATCCTTTAAATAAATGCGCTGTACTGCAAATTTTGGCGCTGCTTGCTCGCCTTTTCCAGAATCTGCTGCTTGGTTGTTCTCTTCCGTCATACCCTTACCTTTAATTATTTAGTATTAACAACTTACTTTTTAACTGTTCGACTTTTTCAGCTATTTGCCTTTCACGACGGGCAATTTTTGATTATGCCACTCCATCATTCCGCCCGTGAGCCTTAGAACACTAAACTCTTTTTGCTGAAGCTTGCGACCAATAGCACCAGACTGCTGACCTACTTTATCCGCCACGATAATCGCTTTGTCACGATGGGGCTCTAACTCAGTAATACGATCCATTATTTTTGCTACAGGAATATTAATAGCACCAGAGATGTGACCCGCCTTATATTCCTTTGCTTCTCGAATATCGACTAACACCGCTTCATCGGTGTTTATCATTCGGGTAACAACATGGGGCGATATCGGCTTGCCACTTTTAATCCGCTCATTGATAGCAAATAGATACACCAGCACCATAAGCACACTAACAAGTATCCACTGCTCACTAATAAATACAAAAAATTCCACGATCTTTAGCCCCACTTTGGCATGTTGCCATGCACTGTTTTAACTCTCTTTTTATAATCACTTTACATTATTTACATAACTGCTTTATATAAAGAGAAGCTGTCGTAAAAAGCGGCCAAAGTATACACACCACGCTCTGGGATAGGAAACCATCAATGGCACTGAATACGCTTTGCCGGTAAGATTCGCGCTTTATTCTCCCTCAACTCATGAAGTGGACCCGGTCAAAACAATGAGTGAAGCTAAAAAACCACTATTACTCCTAATTCTGGATGGTTTCGGATATAGCGATAACCCAAAATACAATGCCATAAAAACGGCGAAAACGCCTGTATTAGATAGACTTTGGGATGCCAATCCTCGAACCTTTATTGGAACCTCTGGTTTAGCTGTAGGGCTGCCAGAAGGGCAAATGGGTAATAGTGAAGTTGGGCACATTACACTGGGCGCAGGTCGAGTCGTTTACCAAAATTTCACTCGTATCAACAAAGCCATTACAGATGGTGATTTTTTTACCAACACGGCTTACACCAGCGCAATTGATAAAGCAGTTTCTCAGGGCAATGCGGTACATATCCTTGGCCTGCTCTCTCCGGGTGGAGTCCACAGTCATGAAGATCACATCAACGCCATGGTAAAACTGGCTAACCAGCGCGGCGCAAAGCAAATCTATGTACATGCTTTTTTAGATGGCAGAGACACACCGCCCCGAAGTGCTGAAGCCTCGTTAAAATCAACCGAAGCTCTTTTTTCCAAATTAGGGACGGGGCGAATTGCTACTATTTGCGGCCGCTTTTATGCCATGGACAGGGACCAACGATGGGACAGGGTTCAAGCAGCCTATGACATGCTAACGCTGGGCAAAACCGATCACCAAGCTACAGATGCAGTATCGGGATTACACGCGGGCTACGATCGCGAAGAAAACGATGAATTTATTTTACCCACAATTATTTGCAGAGAGAATGAAAGCCCCGCAGTGATTGATGATGGTGATGCAGTATTATTCATGAACTTCCGTCCAGATCGAGCCAGACAAATCACTCGAGCTTTTGTTGACAGCAGTTTCGATGGATTTGAACGTTCAGTCACGCCAAAGCTCGGTGATTTTGTAATGACCACTGAATACTCTGCCGATATTGATACCAGCTGCGCTTTCCCACCGGAAAACCTTAACAACTCTTTAGGTGAATACCTCAGCAACCTGGGTAAAACCCAATTACGCATTGCAGAAACAGAAAAATATGCCCACGTCACCTTCTTCTTCAGTGGTGGACAGGAAGCACTCTTTAAAGGAGAAGATCGGATATTAGTCCCCTCACCCAAAGTCGCCACCTATGACCTTAAACCAGAAATGAGTGCTTACGAGCTTACAGATAAATTAATCGATGCAATTAAAAGCCAAAACTACGATGCCATCATTTGTAACTATGCTAACTGCGACCAAGTCGGCCACAGCGGTGTATTTGATGCGGCAGTGAAAGCCGTAGAAGTAGTCGATGAGTGTGTGGAAAAAGTACTTGCTGCGATTCAAGATGTTGGTGGCGACTGTTTGATCACAGCAGATCACGGCAATGTGGAACAAATGTTTGATGAAGAATCGGGACAGGTTCATACCCAACATACAACACTACCCGTGCCACTTATCTATGCTGGAGAAAAAAACTTGAGCCTTACTGATGATGGCACATTGGCAGATGTGGCTCCGACAATGTTGTCACTTCTCGATCTACCGCTACCAGATGAAATGACGGGCCGATCTCTTGCCGAAACTAACAACTAATTAATCAGTAAGCCGCAGGCCATGGTCAGATATCGCCACCTCACATGTACGCAATTAATCTGCTTGCTGACCTGCCTGTTTTTATCGCCTGCTTTTGCTAATAAAACGAGCGATGAAACTAAACTTAAGAAAATTAAACAGGACATCATTCAGCTAGAAAAAACGATAAAAGGCAGCGGAGAAAAACAAGGTTCTCTGAGCAGTAAGCTTAAAAAAAGCGAGCTGGCATCGGCTAACATTAATCTACAAATTTTAGGCCTAGAAAAAAAGCTCAAGAATCTGGGCAAAGAACTCAAAGTGCTTGGGGGCAAAAAAGAAGGCCTTGAACAAGCACGAGTTAGCCAGCAAGCACTAATCTCCCAGCAAATGGCATCTGCCTACCGCCTCGGCAATGAAGAATCTATCAAACTGCTGCTCAATCAAGAAAACCCTGAAACCATTAGCCGCACACTAAAATACTATGATTATTTTCTTCGTGCTCGCTCAGAAAAATTAACGGCCTATCGGCAAACACTGCAATCACTGGAACAAGTCAAAACATCCATTATTGATAAGCAAGCCCTGTTATCGAAAAACCGTACAAGCCTTAAACACCAGCAGCAACAGTTAGAACAACAGCAGCAACAAAGGCGAAGTGTCTTAGCTAAACTCAAACAAAAGATTACCAGCTCTCGACAGCAACTAAACAAACTCAATACTGAGCGTGGCAAATTAGAATCCATCCTGAAATCTCTGGAGCAAGGAATCGCCAAGCTCTCCCTACCCGCTACAGACAAACCATTTAAGGTTCGGAAAGGAAAGCTACCCTGGCCTGTGTCTGGACGATTGAGTAAGTACTTCGGTTCAACGAGGAATGCCAATATTCGCTGGAATGGCTGGCTACTAAAAGCAAAGGAAGGAACACCTGTCAAAGCTATTCACCATGGTCGAATTATTTTTTCTGACTATCTTCGAGGCCATGGTTTACTCATCATCATCGATCACGGTGATGGATATATGAGCCTCTATGCCCACAATCAGGTACTGTTAAAAGAAACTGGTGAGTGGGTACTTCCAGATGAAGCTATTGCCAAAGTAGGTAACACCGGTGGTCAGGATGACCATGCTCTATATTTTGAGATCAGACATAATGGAAAACCCACCAACCCCAAACGCTGGTTATCCAAGAAAGGCTGACGACCCATAACCTTTTTATGGCACCTTTCACTCTGACACGGTCAAACGTACACTGGCACCAATAACCATCAGGAATCGATTATGCCTTCAATGCCAAAAAAGCTTTTTATTGTCGCCATCACAGCTTTCGTAACCCTGACTACGACAGGCTATAGTCTGGCAGAAGAAGTTCCAGAAAAAACGACCGAAGAAACTGCCAAACAACTTCCAAAGAATGCCCGTCTCCCCCTTGAGGAATTGCGTAATTTTACTCAAGTTTTTGATCAGGTACGTCAGGCTTATGTAGAAGAGGTCGATGACGAAAAACTGCTGGAAATGTCTATTATTGGTCTACTAAACAATTTAGACCCACACTCTGTTTATCTCGACAGAAAGGCCTTCACCTCATTACAAGAACACACCTCAGGAGAATTTGGTGGCTTGGGTATAGAGGTAGGAATGGAAGGCGCCTTTATCAAAGTGATTTCTCCCATTGATGACACCCCAGCACAGAGGGCAGGAATTCAAGCGGGTGACCTGATTATTAAGCTAGATGAACATGCAGTCCAAAGTATGTCTCTAGGGGAAGCCATCGAAATTATGCGAGGCCCAAAGGGGTCAACTCTGACATTAACGATTGTCCGAGACGAAGTTGATAGCCCGCTCGAAATTAAAGTCGTACGTGACATCATCAAAATTCGAAGCGTACGCAGCAGAATGTTAGAACCCAATATTGGCTATGTGCGTATCGCACAATTTCAGGAAAATACTGGTCCTCAGTTTCGAAAAGCTTTAGAAAAATTATCGGCTAAGACCAACAACTTAAAAGGCATTGTGCTTGACCTTAGAAATAACCCTGGCGGGTTACTCCATGCCTCTATCGATGTATCTGACGCCTTATTAGATGGCGGGCTCGTAGTCTATACCGAGGGACGGATCCCTAGTGCCAACTCGGCTTTTCATGCCAAAGCTGGTGATCTGCTGAATGGTTTACCCGTTATCGTGTTAATTAATGAAGGTTCAGCTTCGGCAGCAGAAATTGTCGCTGGCGCCTTACAGGACCACCACCGAGCCGTCATTCTTGGCACAGACAGCTTCGGCAAAGGATCTGTGCAAACAGTTATTCCATTAGGCGAAGATCGGGGAATTAAACTAACCACAGCACGCTACTTCACCCCCAGCAAACGATCTATCCAGGCTGCAGGCATCAAACCAGATATTGTCGTTGCGCCAGCAGAGATAAAATTACTGAGAACCCGAGACAATATTAAAGAAGCAAACTTGTCAGGGCACTTGAGCAATAATGCAAATAAACAGGCAAAAAAAGAAAGTGATGCCCTTATGGATGACAATCAGCTGTATGAAGCCGTTAATCTGCTAAAAGGGTTAAATCTACTCAGCCAGAATAAAAAAACGGACACAGATCACAGTAACAATGAGAACTAGTTGACTTTTTATGAAAAATTGTGCTGAATTCACATAGTCTTTGATTTTATTACTTATCAAGCAAACTTAAAGCTGTTTATTAATACTTTACATTAAGTTTACATTTTAAGACTATCTAAGAAATATGCTTGAAAAACAACTATCATAAATCAGTAGTAGGGCAATAGGGTAATAGTTATGGTTATATCAAGAGATGGAGAAATTGGAGAACGTCAACCACCGATCAGAAGCGAGCGCTTTTTCAAGCTGCACAACTTCTGGTTCTTTGCTACACGCGAAGGTGCTGCCGTTGGTCCATTTGATGCGCAGGAAGGCGCAGCTAATGCCGTAGAGGACTATATTGAGTTTATGCAGAAAGCTGATGATGGCGCTCGGGAGTTTTTCACCCCTGGAGCAAAATTTGCAGTATAACTGCCAGGTAGTACACCAAGCTTAATTCCGTACCTCTACGCCTTGTTCTGCCATGTATGCCTTGGCTTGAGGTATGGAATACTCACCGAAGTGAAAAATACTGGCCGCTAACACTGCGTCAGCTTTCCCCTCTACAACACCATCTACCAGGTGTTGCAGGTTTCCTACCCCACCAGAAGCAATCACCGGAATATCTACAGCATCACTGATCGCACGTGTCAGTGCTAAATTAAACCCGCTTTTTGTGCCGTCTTTATCCATACTGGTCAACAGAATTTCACCCGCACCATATTCCGTCATTTTTTCAGCCCAACCGACTGCATCAATCCCCGTAGGGTTACGACCACCGTGGGTAAATACTTCCCAACGCAACGGCTCACCCTCAGTACTCACCTGCTTGGCATCAATGGCCACCACAATACATTGAGATCCAAAACGTTCTGCCGCGGCACGGACAAATTCAGGGTTTTTAACTGCCGCAGAATTTATGCCTACTTTGTCTGCACCTGCATTCAACAGTGCGCGAATATCTTCTAAGGTACGCACACCACCACCGACAGTCAGGGGAATAAATACCTCACTGGCCATTCGCTCTACAGTATGAATCATGGTGTCACGACCTTCATGGCTCGCGGTGATATCAAGAAAAGTAATTTCGTCTGCACCCTGCTCATCGTAGCGTTTTGCTACCTCCACTGGGTCACCGGCATCACGGATATCAACAAACTGAATCCCCTTAACCACCCTTCCCTTATCTACATCCAAGCAAGGAATTATTCGTTTTGCCAGCGACATCAGGATTCATCCCCTTTGTTATAATCATCGAACAAGTGGCCCAATTTTCCTGCTTTTGTTGCCAGGTAATTCAGGTTGTGAGGGTTACGTCCTGTTTGCAGCGCCACTCGCTTTGAAACAGTTACCCCCAACTCCTCTAAAGCTTCAACTTTACGAGGATTGTTGGTCAATAATTTAACGTCATTAATACCCAAGTGTTTAAGAATCGGTTTGCAGATACTGTAATTGCGCATATCCGCACCAAAACCAAGCTGCTCATTGGCTTCTACGGTATCTGCGCCCTGATCCTGCAGATGATACGCCTTGATTTTATTCAACAGGCCAATACCTCGGCCCTCCTGGCGCAAATACAAAATAGCGCCACGACCCTCTTCAGCAATCAATCTCATAGCCTCTTCAAGCTGGGCACCACAATCACACCGGACACTAAATAACGCATCGCCGGTCAGACATTCTGAATGTACCCGCAACAATACTGGTTCATCGGTGGAGACATCACCCATGGAAATGGCAATATGCTCTTTATGACTCTTGGCATCCTCAAACCCGTGGATATCAAACACACCCCACTGGGTTGGGAGCTTGGAGCTTTGAACAAAACTTAGGGGCACCGGGGACTCCAAAATAAAAATATGTACAAAATAAAAACAAGCCCAAAAAAACCAGACTTTGATACGACAGCTAAAAGGCCGAAGGGGTGGCTATTTTAGCGGGGATACACATTGAGTAAAGGGATTACAGTTAATTCCTCTAGCTTTACCGCTATTCGTACAGGCAACTATTAACCTCTTTCGAGCAGCCCCACATAGAACAGCCCCGCTAAAACTTCTTCTTCAGCAACAAAACACCTTCGTTCTCTGTCATTTGAACTTTGCTAAGAAAGCTATTGCCCAGCAAGGCAATCGTGGGATGAGAACCAATATTCACAATACAACGGACGTTATACAACGTGATATTACCAATGGTTAACTTACTTAAAACAACGTCTCTCGCATCAGTCACGCCACCCGCTGTATTCATTTGAATTTTCTGACCATTGCGATAATCAATGCCTAATGCTTTGGCCTGGTTGATATTCAACGCCACCGCAGAAGCACCAGTGTCCACCATAAAATCTATGGAGCGGCCATTAATAAAGCCCGACACAAAATAGTGTCCGTTATGTCCTCGCGGTATCCTAACTTCCGCCATTTTAGCTGCCTGAAAATTAGATGAGATATGCTGCGAGAGCCCCAAAGTCACCCGCTTTCCGCCCACCTCCAGAACAGCTTCACTCTTACCACTGGAAATTAGAGTCACACCTTCAGGGCTAGTTTGCCCTTGCTTCAGCATTCGCTGCTTGCCGTTAATCACTAACACGGCACTTTTACCAAATAACCCATGGACACTAACATCTGGCGTAGCTAATGCTGTATGCATACCTAGCACACCCACCGAGATCAAAAGAAATCTAAATATATAATGCAGCATCCCTGTATCCCTATCTCGCACTTACTTTATTCTCTGTCCTGCATTTAATCATTGCCAAAAATGCATGGCCGAGAACAATAGAACCCAAGTAAACACACCTGCTATTAAATCATCCACCATGATACCGACACCACCATGAACCTGCCTATCGAGCCAGCTAATGGGCCATGGCTTCCAGATATCAAATAACCGAAACAACAGAAACCCGGCCAACATCCAATACCAGGTAAAAGGCACAGCTGTCATCGCCAGCCAGTAACCCGCAATTTCATCCCAGACAATACCCGGGTGATCATGAACCCCTAAATCACTGGCTGTTTTACCACAGAGGTAAAAACCACCTATAGATACCACTGCAACAATGGCCAAATAAACCGTCAACGGCAATCCCGCCAGCAGTGGCCACAATAATAATGCGACCAAGGTGCCCGCTGTACCGGGAGCCTTTGGAGATAAACCACTGCCAAAACCAAAGGCCAAAAAGTGCACCGGATTACGGATAAGCTGATTAATACTGGGGGAAGGGAATGCCATTAATTTCCAAACCTTCTAAAACAACCACTATCTAAACTGACAACCTAACATACAAATCAACTAAAAGTGCTGATAGCCCGACTGCTCAATATTGACCAGACTCCTCTGCATATCATTCCCCTCAAAACTAAAACACCGAACACCCGGTTCATTAGTCATCTGACCAATACAAACAGCAGATAATTCACCCTGTTCGATCAATGCATCCACAGCAGAACAGTTTTCCTGAGGCACAGTAAAACACAATTCGTAGTCATCGCCACCGGAAAGCACCCATTCTTTGATTCGCTCAGGTTCTGCCAATGCCTTTAGCCAGGATTTAACAGGCAACTGCTCAAGCTGTATTTCAGCACCCAAATGAGATGCCTTGGCAATATGGCCCAAGTCAGCCAGTAAACCGTCAGAAATATCTAAAGCTGCCGAAGCCAAATCTCGCAATTTCAGTCCATCAGCCAACCTCGGCTCTGGCCGATAAAATCGCTGTAATAGTATCTCACGCTCAACTTCATGATCGATAACGATCTGATCGCCAATACCAAATAGCGATAGAGCAGCCGAAGCTTCACCTAGTGAGCCCGTTACATAAACTGCATCACCGGCCTGAGCTCCACTGCGAGTCAAAGCTTTGCCTTTGGGAACGGTACCAAATAATTGAATCGTAATAGAAAGAGGTCCAGCCGTAGTATCACCGCCCACTAATGCGCAGTTAAATAGCTCCGCATCGTCAGATAAGGCTTGTGAAAACTGCCGCAACCAGTCTTCATTAGGGTCAGGCAATGTCAGTGCCAGAGTAAACCAGCGAGGCTGTGCACCCATAGCCGCTATATCGCTGAGATTAACCCGCAAACAACGATGGGCAATATCACTCGGCAAAGCATTGTGAGGAAAATGAACACCCGCAACTAATGTATCGACGGTGACAACTAGTTGCTCACCCTCTGAAATATCCAAAACTGCAGCATCATCACCCACTCCCAAGGCAACTCCCGGCGCTTTGCCTAGAGAGGAGAAGTATTTCTCGATCAATGAGAACTCATTCAATGCCATAGTTAGGGATTAGTAGGGGTTTGATAAGAATTGATTATTATCTTCTCTGCTCTTTATCTACGTACTCTTTATCTTCTCTGCTCTGCCATCACCTCAGCAGCGCGCTTTGAAACAGCAACTTTATCCAAAATACCATTAATGTATTTATAGGCATCTGTAGGACCAAATTTTTTAGCCAGATTAACCGCTTCGTTAATGGCGACCTTGTAAGGTACATCGATACGATGACTTAACTCGTAGGTTCCCATTCTAAGCAGTGCTCTAGAAATAGGATCTAGGTCGCCTGTTTTTCGGTCAAGGTGCAACTCATAAGCACCGTCAATCTCATCCAGCTTTCCCGGGATGCCGTGTAACAGCTCTTTGAAAAACTCGGTATCCACCTTGGCCATATTATTGTCAGTAAAAAACTCAGCTTCAATACTGCCGATATCCGAGCCTGAAACCTGCCACTGATAAAGGGCCTGCACCAGTAATTGTCTCGCTTTTTTTCTTTCTGAAGGTAATGCCATAACGCCCCCCTAAAACTGGCGAAACAAGGAAATCATTTCCAACGCAGTCAGCGCGGCTTCTTCTCCCTTGTTTTCACTGTTGTTGCCAGAACGCTCTTCAGCCTGTTCAAGGTCATCAGTGGTCAACAGACCAAATGCCACGGGCAAGTCTTCTCTCAAAGAGACCTCACCAATACCCCTCGTAGTTTCAGCACAGACATATTCAAAATGCGGCGTGCCGCCACGAATCACACAACCGAGGGCCACTACGGCATCGTATTTCCTGCCATTATCGTCGCCCTTCCTAGCTGCTTTTTGGCAGGCTAATGGCAATTCAAAAGCGCCAGGAACGCGAAACACATCCATATCAGATTCAGCAATACCATGACGAGCCAATGCCCGCACCGCTCCATCTAACAGGCTGTCAGTGATGTTGCTGTTCCAGCGAGCAGCGATAATGGCAATACGCACACCATTGATATCAAAATTACCCTCATCGGGCCTAAATTCACTCATTTATCTTTTCCAAAAAATTGGTATTCAATGTGCTTAATAGCATTAGCAACCAGATTTATTCACAGCTGATGTACTCAACCACTTCCAAATCAAACCCTGAAATACCAGTGAAGCGAAACGGTGCGCTCAACAAACGCATTTTATGTACACCTAGATCCATCAATATCTGAGAGCCTGTTCCCACTTGTTGATACACCACATCACCCGCCTTCTGGGGCTGGGCAGGTATAGGGTTTAACTCTCGCTCAATACTTTCATCAATATCATCGGCGGTCTCGGGATAGTAAAGGAATACCACCACGCCTCGACCTTCCTCGGCCACTTTTTCCATGGATCGAGACAAGCTCCAGCTTTTGAAACCATTGTTAGATTCCAAAGCAAACAGATCCCTCGAAGACTTATTGATATGCACCCGAACTAAGGGGGGCTCTCCACCGGACACGTCACCCATTACCAAGGCAAAGTGCTTTTCATTACGGGCGCTGTCCAAGTAAGTTTTCAGAGCAAACTCACCATAGCGAGTGTTGATTGTGCGCTCATTGATACAGCTAATGGTTTTTTCCGTCACTAGCCGATAGTGAATCAAATCAGCTATCGTACCGATTTTAAGGTCGTGCTTTTTGGCGAAGGCTTCAAGATCTTCGCGACGAGCCATGGTGCCATCATCATTCATAATTTCGACGATAACCGCAGCGGGCTCAAACCCAGCAATACGGGCCAAATCACAACCAGCTTCAGTATGTCCGGCACGACTCAAAACACCACCCGGTTCGGCCTGTAATGGGAAGATATGCCCCGGCTGCACAATATCCTTGGGGCGGGCATTACTGGCCACAGCCGCCTGTACCGTTCGAGACCGATCTGCTGCCGAAATCCCTGTCGTCACTCCTTCAGCTGCCTCAATGGACATTGTGAAGTTAGTGCCGTGGCTGGCTTTATTGGCATCGACCATAAGCGGAAGGTTGAGCTGCTTACAGCGATCTTCTGACAAGGTCAGGCAGATTAATCCTCTGCCGTGGGTCGCCATAAAGTTGATATCTTCAGGGCGCACCATGGTGGCAGCCATCAACAGGTCGCCTTCATTCTCACGGTCCTCATCATCCATAAGAATGACCATTTTTCCCTGGCGGATATCTTCAACCAGTTCTTCCAAGCTGTTCAGAACCATTTTCTACTCTCTAAGATTCGCGCTCTCTAAAAAATTATTTGTTCAAATACTGCTTAACTTAAAAATTCTTCGGTTTAACTTTCGATTTAACTATAGCTACGCTTCCGCAGCATCATCACCCTGTAACAGGCGCTCCAGGTAACGGGCTATCAGATCCACTTCTAAGTTCACCCGGGTTCCCGGCTGATAAGTACCCATTACTGTTTTCTCAAGGGTGTGGGGCACAATATTCAATTCGAATTCAGCACCTTCCACTTTATTCACAGTAAGGCTAGTACCATCCACCGTAATCGAGCCTTTGTGAGCAATATATTTTGCCAATGCTTTCGGTGCACGAAGACGGAAACGCTCTGAGCGAGCATCGGGATGGCGACTAATTACCTCACCCACATCATCCACATGACCGGACACCATATGCCCACCAAGGCGTGAATCGGGTGTTAGCGCCAGCTCAAGGTTAACCGGTGTCCCTTCGGCCCAATCGCCAATCGTGGTGAGCGCCAATGATTCCGATGAAACATCTGCCACATAGCCATCACCTGGCAATTCAACAACGGTCAAACAAACACCATTGGTGGCGATACTGTCGCCCAGTTCCACACTGGTTAAAGGCAGATCATTAGTTTTAACTCGCAGTCGGATATCACTTCCGCCCGTTTCATTAACAATAGCCTCACAAACAACAATCTCGCCAACTGCTTCAATAATTCCGGTAAACATAACGACCTTTTTAACTATCTTTTTCTAAAGCTTATTCACAACAGGTTTGGCTGTAATTCTTAAATCACCACCCACCTGACGGATATCTTGAATATCTAATTCAACTTGCTGATCCATACGATCAAATGGCAGCGACAATAATGGTCGTGCCGAACTGCCCAATAATTTGGGTGCCATATAAATGACCAATTCATCAACTAGACCAGTGTGTACAAAAGCGCCAGCTAATTGCGCACCCGCTTCCACCAATACGTTAGTGCATTCTTTTTTTGCCAACAGCGCTAACAATGCTGGCAGATCCACCTGACCACCATTTCCTGAATAACTGCTATCAGGCAAGCTAACAATTTCTATATCCTGACGATCTGAATGACCTTTAGCTGTTACCAATAAGGAAGCTCCATCAGAGGAGAGCACCTTGGCATCAGCCGGTGTTTTCAGCTGGCTATCCACTACCACTCGCAGTGGTTGTCGAGCCGCAACGGTTGCAGCCTCCTCTCGGGAATCAGAACCCAGCTCATCTGCCCTAACGGTTAACGAAGGGTCGTCATGTAACACCGTGCCGATACCCGTCACGATGGCACAACTTTTTGCCCGAAGGCGCTGTACATCTTGGCGCGCCGCAGGGCTAGTAATCCACTGACTCTCGCCACTTTCCATGGCAGTTCGACCATCCAGGCTCATGGCCAACTTGATGGTCACCCAGGGCAAACCCTGTTCTTGCCGTTTAATAAAACCTTTATTCAGCTGCCGCGCTTCAGCCTCAAGTATTGGGCCATCTACTGTAATACCTGCCTGCCTAAGTTTTTCCAACCCCTGTCCAGCCACGCTGGGATTCGGGTCGGTCATGCCGTAAACCACGCGAGAAACACCCGCAGTTATTAATGCATTTGCACAAGGCGGCGTACGCCCATAGTGACTACAAGGTTCCAAGGTGACATAGGCAGTAGCGCCCTGAGCCAAATCACCGGCATGCTGTAAAGCATTCACCTCGGCATGGGCTTCACCAGCCTTCTGATGCCAGCCTTCACCGACAACAACATCACCCTTGGCTATCACACAACCAACGGCTGGGTTGGGCATACAAGTGTATTGCCCACGGGCTGCCAACTTTAGCGCCCTAGCCATCATTTTAAGATCACAACTACCGGGACCCGCCATTGGCGTCAGCCCCCTTCCTGTTCTAAAGAGCCTTGTTCAGGAAGGTTGTTTTCCAAGCGATCCAATTCCGCACGGAATTCACTAAGATCCTGAAAGCTGCGATAAACCGAAGCAAAACGCACATAGGCTACTTCATCTAGCTCTCGCAGCTGCCCCATTACTTGCTCACCAATCATTCGCGAGGTGACTTCTCGCTCACCCGTAGCACGCAGGTCGTGCTGTATATGGGAAATAGCCGCTTCGATTTCTTCGATACCTACAGGGCGCTTTTCCAGTGCCCGCAACAGACCTGAGCGAAGCTTATCCTCATCAAATGGCTCCCGGGTATCATCACTTTTGATCACCCGCGGCATCACCAGCTCTGCCATTTCGTAAGTAGTGAACCGCTCTTTGCAGGACAAACACTCACGACGGCGACGCACCTGGCCACCTTCAGCGACCAACCTGGAATCGATTACCTTGGTATCATCCGCACTGCAAAAGGGACAATGCATATCTGTGCCTATGTTGAGTAATATGCCTTCTCTAGAGTAAACAGCTTCTGTAAGTCAAAAACAGGGCAGCATAGTACCATATCTAGCACCATATTTTGCTTACCCCTCAGAGAGACTAAACCGAGACAAAAAAATAAAAGCCCTGCAAAAGCAGGGCCTTAAGGTGTACACAACAAGAACTGAGTATTGAATCTTAACCGTAAACCGGGAAGCGACCACAAACGTCCAATACTTTAGCTTTCGTCTCTGGAATCACCTGTTCAGACGTACCATTTTCCAGGCTATCCAACACATCACAAATCCAGTTAGCCAGATCTACACATTCTTTCTCGCCAAAACCACGAGTCGTAATAGCAGGAGTACCAATACGCAGGCCAGATGTCACAAAGGGCGAGCGTGGGTCATTAGGCACTGCATTCTTGTTCACAGTGATATAAGCCTGTCCCAAAGCGGCATCTGCATCCTTACCAGTGTATTCCTTGCCAATCAGGTCAACCAACATCAGATGGTTTTCAGTACCACTGGAAACAATTTTGATACCACGCTCCATAAACGTAGCCGCCATCGTTTGGGCATTTTTAACCACTTGCTGCTGATAAGTTTTGAAC
>JAJFKD010000036.1 GCA_021773405.1 Porticoccus sp. | reverse complement strand
GTTGATAGCTGTGCTACTGTATTTTCGTCAGGATATTAGAGAACTAGTCACCTGCTGGTGCCAAAGTTTAATTGGCGGCGTACAAACACCTGAGAGTCGATTGGGCTGGCAGATTATTTTAGCGACGATACCTGCAGGTTTAGTTGGGCTGTTTTTAGGGGATGTTATTGAACAGCATTTACGTTCAATTGCGGTTATTGCAGCAACAACGATAATATTTGGTATCTTGCTTGGTTTATCCGATTGGTTTAGTAACCGGGTAAAAAATCTGCATCAATTTACCTGGAAATCCGCATTATTTGTGGGGTGTGCCCAAGCCCTGGCCCTTATTCCTGGGACATCACGGTCAGGGATCACTATTACTGCGGCATTGGCTTTAGGATTTGACCGTACCTCAGCTGCAAGATTTTCTTTTTTATTATCTATTCCAATTATTGTTTTAAGCGGTAGCTACAAAGCAGTGCAGTTAGCTCAGCTTAATCAGGTCCCCTGGGCAGAGATAGCCATAGGGACAGTACTTTCAGCTATTACTGCTTACCTATGTATTTATTTATTCCTTGCCTGGATCAATCGTATTGGCATGCTTCCCTTTGTTATTTATCGATTAATTCTTGGTGGTGTATTGATAGCTATTTTGTTGAATACTTAATAACAGCAACGTTTTTTTGATAACCCTCTTAGCTTATTACCCCTGGTAACTTTTTAGGTAACCCTCTAATGAAAAAAATAGCATTTATTGGTCTAGGTGTGATGGGCTTTCCTATGGCTGGGCATCTTAGTAGGGCGGGGTATGATATGCAGGTTTATAACCGCTCTCCAGAAAAAGCAAAGCAGTGGGTTGAACAGTATCAGGGAAAAATTTTCCAAACGCCTGCGGAAGCCGCTAAAGGCGCAGACATTGTTTTTTCCTGTGTTGGCAACGATGATGATTTAAAACAAGTAACATTAGGTGAGCAGGGTGCATTTAGCGGGATGAAACCCGGTGCTTTATTTGTTGACCATACGACGGTGTCAGCAGAAGTGAGTCGTGAGTTGGCTGATATTGCGGCTCAAGGTCAGTTAGGCTATCTGGATGCTCCTGTCTCAGGAGGGCAGCAGGGGGCTGAGAATGGCCATCTGACAGTTATGGTGGGTGGAAGTCAGGCTGATTTCAACAAAGCAGTGCCAGTTATAGAAAATTATGCACATCAAGTTACATTAATGGGTCCAGTTGGTAATGGGCAACTGTGTAAAATGGTTAATCAGATTTGTGCTGCGGGTGTTATTCAAGGGCTAGCAGAAGGCCTGCATTTTGCCCAAGCTGCTGGCCTGGACACCGAACAAGTGATCAATGTGATATCAAAAGGGGCTGCGCAATCTTGGCAAATGGAGAACCGTTATAAAACCATGTTGGCTGATGAATACAACCATGGTTTTGCTGTAGATTGGATGAGGAAAGATTTGGGTATTGCCCTGAAAGAAGCCAGTGAAAAGGGCGTACAGTTACCTATAACAAAACAGGTCGATCATTTTTATGCTGATATTCAGGCCATGGGAGGGAATCGTTGGGATACCTCTAGTTTGCTGGCCAGACTTAAAGCCATAGATAGCAAGACTGTTTAGGAAAAATAGATGAAACGCGATCAATATAATCAACAGTTACTGGATTTTATTCAGCAATCCCCGACGCCTTTTCATGCTGTAGAAACCATGAAGAAAGCATTTGATAGTGCCGGGTTTAAAGAACTGCCTGAAGAGCAAAGCTGGGACCTAACGGCTGGTGGTCGCTATTACGTTATCCGTAACAGCTCATCCATTATTGCTTTTGTGATGGGTAAACAACCTGCTGTGGACACAGGCATTCGCCTGGTGGGTGCTCATACAGACAGCCCTTGCTTAAAAATAAAACCCAATCCTGAGCTAAACAAGAAAAACTATTTTCAATTAGGTGTTGAGGTTTATGGTGGCGTATTACTCAACCCTTGGTTTGATCGTGATCTCTCCATAGCTGGTCGCGTTGTCTTTAAAGCTACTAAAACAAGTAAAGGCGGCAGCACACCCCAACAAGCGCTGATCAATATGAAACGACCAGTGGCGGTTATTCCCAGTTTAGCGATCCACCTGGATAGAGAAGCTAACAGTAATCGGACCATTAACCCTCAAACAGATATTCCTCCCCTATTATTTAAGGGCAATACAGACGATAAAAATGTAGGCCATAAAGAAGACTTTAGGGCTTTATTAGCTCGAGAACTGAAAAAGGAACTCTATGGTGAGAAGCCTGATTCCCCAGACATGACTGTCATGGACTACGACCTCTTTTTCTACGATTGCCAACCGCCTGCAATTACCGGGTTAAATGAAGACTTTATTGCCAGTGCCCGTTTGGATAATTTACTGAGCTGTTACACCGGTATGCAAGCATTGCTGGAAAGTGATTGTGATGTCACCAGTCTGTTAGTCTGTAATGACCATGAAGAAGTCGGTAGCACCTCTGCATCGGGCGCTAATGGCCCTATGCTGAAGTCATTTTTAGAGCGTTTATATCCCGATAGTGAAGAGCGATCCCGTATTCTCAGCCAATCCCTATTAGTTTCCACGGACAATGCCCATGGCATTCACCCTAATTACAGTGATAAGCATGACAGTAATCACGGCCCCATTATCAATGATGGCCCTGTAATTAAGATTAATGCTAATCAGAGCTATGCCACTAACAGTGTGACATCCTCACTGTTTCGTCACCTCTGTGAGCAAGAGGGTGTACCGGTACAATCCTTTGTTAATAGAACAGATATGGGTTGTGGCAGCACTATTGGGCCAATTACCGCAGCAAATATTGGTGTGCAGACACTTGATGTGGGCGTGCCTACCTTTGCTATGCATTCTATTCGTGAGCTGGCTGGTGTTGATGATGCCCACAGTTTATTCAAAGTGCTTAAGGGTTTTTACAACACCAAAAACAGTTTGGTCGTTGCTTAACATTCATACGATCAACACTGTTTCTTTATTTTTTTTACGCTTTATTACTGCGATTAAACCCGTATGATGTGCGCCATAATTTTATGAATAGCTATATTTGGCTTAGCCTATTTGGTTTAACCCATTTGGTTTAACTAGTAGGCCTATTACAAAAGAGTTTGATGGATATTGAGATGGAAACTGCCCAGCAAGATCAAAATAAATCAGAAAATAAAAAAGACACAGTATTAACTGGAATTACCACCACAGGGACCCCTCATTTGGGTAACTATGTCGGTGCTATCCGGCCTGCCATTACTGCTAGTCAGCAAGAACAAGAAGTAAATGCCTATTATTTTCTCGCAGATTTTCATGCCCTGATCAAATGTCAGGATCCAGCAAAAGTTCATGAGTCCACAAGGGAAATCGCCGCAACTTGGCTAGCGTTGGGATTGAATACCGATAATGTGGTTTTTTACCGTCAATCGGATGTTCCAGATATACCACAACTGACCTGGTTTCTTAACTGTGTTGCTGCCAAGGGTTTAATGAATAGAGC
>JAJFKD010000035.1 GCA_021773405.1 Porticoccus sp. | reverse complement strand
TGGAAATACTTTTGTAATATACGCCCTCTTTTATTCAACCTAAGAAACCCATAATTTTTGTACTTCCATACACTTAAAACTATAAAATTTGGGCAAAAACTTTCCTTTTTTGTTCCGGGAAAATAATTGCTTTTTTCTACTACCAACCCTATATATAGGTTATATATTGCTAAAAATTAAGAAATATTGGATTTTATTTTCAATATTACCTCCTCGATAAAAACTGCTATCCGTATTGCTTTTTAAAGGTAAAACCTATGAATGAACTTGATAACATTGATATTTTGCTTCTTAAACAGCTTCAAGAAGATGCAAGCCTTACAGCACAGGACTTGGCGGGAAAAGTAAACTTGTCCACCTCACCTTGCTGGAGAAGAATTAATCGTTTAGAAAAAGATGGGTTTATCAAACAGCGAGTTGCTTTATTAGACTCACAAAAACTCGGTATGCAGATGATTACTTTTGTCAGTATTTCACTGTCAAAAAATGATGAGAATTCATTAGAAATGTTTGAAGAACAAGTACAGAAATTTCCGGAAATTGTTGAATGTTATACGGTGACTGGAACAATGGATTATTTTCTAAAAATTATCACTCGAGATATTCAACACTTTGAACGTTTTTTACGAAAACACTTGGCGCAACTTCCTCTTATTCGAGAAATGCATTCGAATGTAGCAGTCACTCAAATTAAGTATTCCACCGAATTGCCATTAGATACACAGATGTAAATAGTCCAATACGATGCTCTATTTAAAATAGCTAATCATCTGGATTATTTTCAAGGTCATCGACAGAAAGGTGGGATGTATCAACATCCCGATCTTCATAGCTTCGCTTATCTTTCGCTTCCAAAACATCTGCACCCACATCTGATATGGTCAGGTGAGAGGTATCCACATCTGCTGGGGTAAAATCTTTTTTATGATCAGAAGGTAAAACATCAGCACCCACTGGCGCTACATCAAAGTCAAAATCGAAATTTTCCAGACCGTCCGGCTCTTGGGTAACCTGAGGTTCAGCTGCTGGTGTATCAGAGGTTTGAGCTACCGTATCATTGCTAGTGTCATTAGAGCTGACAGGAGAACCAGCTGGCTTTACCGGGCGGATATCCGCTAAGGCTCCAACCTTCTTTAATGATGACTGATAGTGACGCGCAGTATCTTCATCCAAATTAGCTTTGATCACGACGGGTTTGCCCGAAAACATTTGATCAATTCGGGAGGGGTCAGCATTAAAGAGCTTGGCCAATCCTTCTTTCACACTAACAATAGACTGGCCGGGTTCTACATCCCCGCGAAAAACTACTTCAAATTGTTGTTCACTCATAACGCCTACCCGTTGATCAAACTAGTGTCATTTTCATGCTCACTATGAAGGCTGTTTTTTAGCCATACTACCCAGCTACACTACCTAGCCACACTATCAAGCGATATTATCAGTTTAGACGCTTAAACAATTCGATGACAGACTTCTCATTTCAAACTGTTTTTTAAAAAATTATCTGGGCATCAGATTATCAGGTAATTTGCCTACGAGCCACAGCCACTCTGTTCACTGCCAGCACAGCAACCCGGCCACTGTATTAAGCGGCAAGTGGTGATAGCCAGCGCAGCACCGACGACAGGTCCAACAATATATAACCATAGAGTTGAGACTTGCCCTGACATCAATGCAGGACCAATAGAACGAGCAGGATTCATGGATGCTCCAGTAATTGGCCCTGCAAACATGGCTTCAAACCCCACCACAGCACCAATGGTAATCCCTGCCAACAAACCTTGTTCTTTCGAACCCACGGACACATTGATGATGACGAACATTAAAATAAAGGTAAGGATAATCTCCAACACCAATGTTTGTAGATGAGCGCCCGCCGGCAATGTCGCCCCGAGAGTTTGATGATCTGGAAACAGCATTAGCATTGTTGCGCTTGCAGCAAGAGCACCCGCTAACTGAGAGCTCACATAAGGGAGCACATAGCGACCTTCAAAGCGTTTGGCCAACCAGAAAGCAATGGTCACTGCGGGGTTAATATGAGCGCCAGAGATTTCACCCAAGGTATGAATCATCGCCATGACGACCAGACCAAATGAAATAGCGATGCCTACATGGCTAATGGCACCACCACTCACATCATTGATCACAATAGCGCCAGTACCTACAAGGACAAGAATAAAGGTACCAAAAAACTCTGCATAGTATTGTCTACGCATAACTATTTTTACCCCCAACCAAAGCAGATCAATAACCAGGTAGTAATGAACAACCACATTGACAACATCACTGCGGCAGACCCCAAATCTTTGGCTCGTCCTGCTAGCTCGTGATGTTCGTGTCCGATTCGATCAACCACCGCTTCAACGGCAGAATTAAGTAGCTCAACAATTAAAACAAAAACGACCGAACCTATAAGCAGCACCAGCTCAACTGCTGATGAAGCAATTAACAATGCCAGAGGCAATAAAAAGACAGCAAAGAATACCTCTACCCGGAAAGCTTCTTCGTGTTTAAAACAGGCTTTGAGCCCCTGCCATGAATAAATTGCTGCCCCAAGAATACGTCGCTTCAGTAACCCCAGAAAATCTGCATCACTGTTATCAAGGGGTTTTTTGCCTTCAACACTTTCTTTACTATCAGAGTTTTCTTCACTCTTATTTTCTGAACTAGCCATCTATACGTTGATCCATTTCGCGTGCAGGTTCCGCTTCAGTTGGGTGACCAACTATTTTTGCTGGGACACCAGCAACAGTCGTGTGCGCAGGCACTGGCTCTAAAACTAAGCTACCCGCACCAATCTTGGCACCCTCTCCCACCTCAATATTTCCCAATATTTTTGCACCCGCAGCAATCAAAACACCACTGTGTATTTTAGGGTGTCTATCGCCAGCTTGGGCGCCCGTACCACCTAAAGTAACTGAATGGAGCATAGAAACATTGTCTCCAATCACTGTGGTCTCACCCACTACCAAACCAGTCGCATGGTCAATCATAATTCCTGCACCAATTTGTGCTGCTGGGTGGATATCCACAGCAAAAATTTCAGATACTCTGTTTTGTAGATACAACGCTAAGCTTTTTCTATCATTGCTCCAAAGCAAATGTGCAATTCGATAAATTTGTAAGGCATGGAAACCCTTGAAGTAAAGCAAGGGCAGTGAGTATTGATCACAAGCAGGGTCTCGTTCCACGTACGCGGCTAAGTCCCGGCACATTTTGTCCGTAATATCCGAATCAGTGGTCAATGCCTCAGTAAATACTTGACGAATTGTCATGGCCGAAAGGATATTACTGTCCAATTTAAGCGCCAAGTTGTAGGCCAACGCAGCCTCCAATGAATTGTGACTTAATACAGCATCATGAAAATAAGTAACCAGCTCAGGCTCATCCGCCGCCTGTTTTGTGACTTCATCAACAATCATTTGCCATAGGCGGCCAATACCTTGATCACCGGACCAAAGATTATTGGCATTACCTTTTTGTTTTTGTTGATTCATATTTTTGTTTATTTATGTACTCGCTATTTTTTCTACAAAGTGTTTTTACTACGACTTAACGTTGGGATGGCGGACAAATAAACCGTTCCAAAATATCATCAAGGCTATTCTTTAATGCATCACCTAACACCAAGGGCGCATTATCAAGGATTTTCTTTACAAATGTACTACTAAGATACACTTCAAACTGCGTTGCAAGGGGCAAATAACTCAAATGCCAGGGTTCAGGTGCCACCCCTCCTTTATCCACAGCAAAAGGCCGCACAAAGCCATAGGATGCGGCATGTTCATCTAACCAACATGCCAATTTATAAAACGGCCCATGTGGTTGATATTCTTCGGGCACCAACTGCAATTGATAGTCAGCGGAAACAGCCGAAGCATCCCAAGCATCTAAGTCCGTTCCCCAGTGATGCCGAGAACACCCTGGTAATGCAGACCAGCGCATAATTGCATAGATTTTTTCTAAATCACTTAGGCCTTCAAATGGAACAGGTTGTCCCTGATCATCTAGTAACGGTTTTTGCCCAGATGCCTTTGCATTCCATATGGCCAGTTGCCGATCATAAGAACGGAAACCACTGGCTACTTGCAAGTCTATTCCCTGCTGAGCTGCAGATTTTTGCATGGATCTAAATGGAGCAATGACATCAGCATGCAACTGGCAGGCATCATTTAAATTAGCTAAATGACACTGAGTTTGACCACTGACCATTTCTGACGATATCTGCATGTCTAAAATATTCTAATCCAGCACTTGTTAACACTATATGGGAAGGTGATGACACCTTAATATGAAGGTAATTATTTTGCTATGCTACGAGCTTAGTCCAAAGTAATTATTTACCGCTATAACCAGCCTAGACAATATCGGAGTTAGCCGACATGCAAGAAGAAATCGAGCAGTTTCAAGCAATCTATAACACTATTATCGAATTTTTCATCAACTACAGCTTTCAGCTCTTCGGCGCCTTTATTATTTTACTGGTCGGCATGTTTGTCGCCGGTCGGGTGGCAAAAGTAGTTTTAAAACTGTGTGAGAAAAAAGAACTCGATATCACCTTAAGCCGCTTTATTTCCAGCTTTGTCCGAATTGTCATTATCGTCGGTGTCGCCGTCATAGCACTTGGAAAAATCGGAATCAGTGTCACCCCCTTTGTCGCAGCAATTGGTGCAATTTCTTTGGGTGCTGGCCTAGCTGTACAAGGACTACTGGCAAACTATGGTGCAGGCTTAAACATTATTATTACCCGACCATTTGTCATTGGTGACACCATTACTGTTCAGGGCGAAACAGGGTTAGTAGACGAAGTACATCTGGCTTATACCATTTTAAAAGATGAAGACGATGTCACTATTACCATCCCCAACCGCCATATTGTTGGCGAGATTCTCCACAATTCAGCAGGTAACAAGCTGGCTGAGACAACGGTAGGCGTTAGCTACGGTTCAGACCCAGAAAAAGTAATGGAAGTGCTTCATGCTGTATTGAAGCAACAAGGCGTCACGGAAACACGCATGCCGCTTATCGGTATTGATAACTTTGGTGACAGCAGCATCAACTTTGGTGTGAGATTTTGGATACCAACCAACCGTTTCCATGAAATCCGCTTTAACGTCAACAATGCTATCTACAATGCTCTTGGAGTGGCGGGCATTAGCATCCCGTTCCCACAACGAGAAGTGCGCCTATTAAACGAGAAGGGCTGAAACGAGAAAAGCTAAAAGGTATTTATAGAGGGCATTCTAAAAATATCAGATCGTGGGTTGGTACTTGCGCCAACCCACTTTCATTAAAAATTTAAATACTGTTTATTTAATTGCACCTAAATCAATCGAGCCAGACTCAACAACAGTTATTGGAAACTTCCACCAGCCGGTACTTATTTTGGTTTCAAGCTCATAGCTTACTGGTCCACCATTGCTCTTCAACACAGATTCCAGCACCCGAAAACCACTAAACAGGTTAACCGAAGCTTGTAATTCGACTCTTGACTCACTAAAGGATGGGATGGGTTTTAATCCCGAAGTAACGCCGGTAATGACCTTGATATCCTGTAATTTCAGACGATAAGACAATCCAGAAATTTTCAGGGCCGAACTACTCGGATTAACAATATTCAATCCAACGGCTATTCGCTGTTCAAGGCCATCACGGTCTAATGGTTCAACCTTGATCAAGCTAACTTCAGGCTTTTCATAGCTAGGAGAGAAAAAAGCGCACGAACTCAACAACATGACCGCTGTTAAAACACTCAACCCTTTTATCACTCTCATGGCCTAAGCCTCATAAAATGCCCTGCTTAATCATCTAGGTAATAGATCAAAGACTAGCCACATTACCTGAGGAAGCAGGATTCTTAAAGTGGGTTTCATCATATTTGTTTAATTTACCCGTACCCTTCTATTGAATTTTCTCAAAAAAACCGCATCTTATAGGGAGCTATGATTGATGGTATGTATGAATAATAGGTATTCGTGCTAAGTTGATAACCATCATTGATTACCAAACATAAAACAGGCAAATAAACCTGAGGAGAAGTTGAGTGTTAAGAATTGGATTGTTCATGGCCACAAACATTGCCATCCTGGCACTGTTTACTATTATTTTTCAAGGGCTTGGATTAGAGCAATACCTTGCCTCTCAAGGTATTAACGCCAATCTAACAGGCATGCTTATCATGTGTGCGATGTTTGGTTTTGGAGGTTCTTTTGTTTCCCTTCTAATCTCCAAATGGATGGCAAAAAGAAGTTCTGGCACACAAATTATTGAACAGCCCAGCACCCCTGATGAGCGCTGGCTGATGGAAACAGTCGCCGATTTAGCCAAAAAGGCAGATATCGGCATGCCGGAAGTGGGCATTTTCCCCGCTCAACAATCCAACGCTTTTGCTACCGGCTGGAATAAAAACAATGCCTTGGTTGCTGTTAGTGCTGGACTTCTGCACCGATTCGATAAAGAAGAGGTCCGCGCTGTACTGGCCCATGAAATTGGCCATGTAGCCAATGGCGATATGATAACCCTGACGCTTATTCAAGGTGTACTAAACACCTTCGTCATGTTCTTTGCCCGTATTCTGGGTTCAATCATTGATAAAGCCGTATTCAAAAATGAACGTGGCAATGGTATTGGTTATTTCGTCATTGTGATGGTGCTTCAAGTCGTACTGGGTATTTTTGCCTCCATGATCGTCATGGCATTCTCCCGCTGGCGCGAATTCAGGGCAGACAATGCAGGTGCACAGCTAGCAACCAGAGGTGGAATGATTGCTGCATTGCAAAAATTACAGGCCGAAACTCAAGCCCATGTGCCGAACCAAATGCCAGATACCTTGACAGCTTTTGGTATCTCCAGTGGTTGGAAACAACATGCATCTCGACTATTTATGTCGCATCCTCCCCTCGAAGAGCGTATCGAAACGCTACGACGCGGCCTTTAAAGCAAACAAGTGTCACAACATATTTGCAAGATAGATGAATTACCCGAATATGGTAGCAAAGAACTAGAGCTGAACGGTGAACGGTGCTTTGCCGTTCGCCAAGGTTCTGATGTGTACATTTATCGTAATAGCTGCCCTCATATTGGGCTACCCTTGAACCTAATGCCCGATCAGTTTCTAGATTACGATAAACGTTATATTCAATGTACTAGTCATGGTGCCGTGTTCGAGATAAAAACAGGTTTTTGTGTTTCGGGCCCTTGCCAAAACCAGTCACTAGAATCCATCCCTTGTTCAGTAGAAAATGGCTCCGTTGTTTTAGTAGAACAATAATTAAGCAATCTGATGAAAATCATCAATAAAAACTAAAAACTTGCCTAGAAACGCGAATAAAGCCATTGAATTAATACCCTACGCCCCCATCTAAGCCTTCAGACCACTCATCAATAGTATTCCTACAAGGAGAGCTCCCTTGGAACAATATCGTGGCACCACTATTCTCTCGGTGCGCCGCAACGGCAAAGTTGTCATTGGTGGCGATGGCCAGGTAACCCTTGGCAACACCGTCATGAAAGGCAACGCCAAAAAAGTACGCCGCCTATATAACGATCAAGTTATCGCCGGATTTGCGGGCGGCACTGCCGATGCCTTCACCCTGTTTGAACGGTTTGAAGCAAAACTGGAAGAACACCGAGGCAACCTTACCCGTGCTGCGGTTGAACTCGCTAAAGACTGGCGTTCCGACCGTATTTTAAGAAAGCTGGAAGCTTTACTGGCCGTCGCCAACAAAGAAGCTTCCCTGATCATTACCGGTAACGGCGATGTTATTCAGCCTGAAGATGACCTGATTGCCATTGGTTCAGGTGGTCCTTTTGCACAGTCTGGTGCACGTGCATTACTCGACAATACAGATCTCGATGCAAAGAGCATCGTAGAAAAAGGGCTGGAGATTGCGGGTGATATCTGTATCTACACCAATCACAACCGCACCATCGAGGAACTCGAATACTAATTTAAGAGAAGAACTCGAATACTAACTTAAGCGAAGAACTAGATTACTAGCGTGCAGAACGACTAAATAGACCCATTAAGATAGAACTATGAAACAAAACTGTTCGTCTGCTGCCCGCACCCCAATTTAAGGTTTATTAACATGTCCAATATGACACCCCGAGAAATCGTCCATGAACTGGACAGCCACATTGTTGGCCAAGATTCTGCAAAACGCGCTGTTGCTATCGCCCTAAGAAACCGCTGGCGCCGTATGCAACTTGAAGAAGATCTACGCAACGAAGTTACCCCAAAGAATATTTTAATGATCGGACCAACAGGTGTTGGTAAAACTGAAATTGCACGCAGGCTAGCACGACTGGCCAACGCGCCCTTTGTGAAAGTTGAAGCAACAAAGTTCACCGAAGTGGGTTATGTCGGCAAAGACGTTGAATCCATTATTCGTGATCTTGTTGAAACTGCTGTTAAGCAGCTCCGTGAACAGGAAATGTCCAAAGTTCAGCAACGCGCCATGGATGCAGCAGAAGAACGTGTACTCGATGCCCTATTGCCTCCAGTACGTGGTGTTGATGAAGAGCACGAGGAATCCACAACACGACAGTTATTCCGCAAAAAGCTCCGTGAAGGCGAGCTGGATGACAAGGAAATTGAAATAGATATCAGCGATACCCCCATGGGTGTTGAAATCATGGCGCCCCCCGGCATGGAAGAAATGACCAGCCAATTGCAGGGCATGTTCTCCAATATAGGTAAAAACAAAACCAGCAAGAAGAAAATGACTGTCGCGCAGGCTATGGTACAAATCAGTGAAGAAGAAGCTGGCAAGTTGGTCAATGAAGAAGAGTTGAAAATTCGTGCCGTTGAGTCTGCCGAGCAAAATGGCATCGTCTTTATTGATGAAATCGACAAAGTAGCAAAACGTGGTGAGACCTCAGGTACAGATGTTTCTCGAGAAGGCGTACAACGCGATCTATTACCATTAATTGAAGGCTGCACGGTCACTACAAAATATGGCATGGTGAAAACAGACCACATCCTGTTTATTGCTTCAGGAGCTTTCCATTTTTCCAAGCCATCTGATTTAATTCCTGAAATGCAGGGGCGGCTACCGATACGAGTTGAACTTACCTCCCTCACCAGTGAAGATTTCGAACGCATTCTGACCGAACCCAGTGCCTCATTAACAGAACAGTATCGTGAATTACTGGGTACTGAAAACCTTCCGGTAGAATTTGAGCCTGAAGGTGTAAAACGCATTGCTGAAATAGCCTTTGAAGTGAATGAACGTACCGAAAATATCGGTGCCCGCCGTTTACACACTATTATGGAAAGGCTACTAGAAGAGATCTCCTTTGAAGCCGCTGATCTTGCCGCAAAAGGGGAAACCGTTAAAATTAATCAAGACTACGTGAACGAACACTTAAATGAAGTCTCTCAGGACGAGGATCTTTCACGCTTTATTTTATAAATTCACCATTATTACAAGTACTTAACTATGGCCCCAAGTAAGATAAAGCTTAACAAGAATGAAGGCAGCCTATCGCTGGAATACAGCGATGGTAGCCACTTCACACTGACGGGTGAATATCTTCGCGTACATTCACCCAGTGCAGAAGTACGGGGTCATGGTAAAGGACAAGAAGTTCTTCAGGTTGGTAAAAAAGACGTCAAAGTCGCCAATCTGGAACCTTCGGGCAACTATGCAATACAAATCACTTTTGATGACGGCCACGATAGCGGCATTTATAGCTGGGATTACCTCTATGATTTAGCCACTAATCACAGCCAGTATTGGGAAAAATATATTCTCTCATTACAGCAGGCAGGCAAACATCGTGAAGCTAATGTGCAAGTGGTTCAGCTTGTGGATCCCAAAAAACTTTAAGCTATTCAATAGTTCTATTTAACTACAAAAATTTAACTTTTTTTATACATCAGGAATTTCAATGCAAATTATTCGCTGGATATTAGGCCGTATTATTTTATTTTTTAATTGGGTTTTTACCCCAAGAAGTATTAAGCGCGATGCGGAACTACAAGCTGAAATCGACAAAAAAATGGCCAACCTGGCTTTATACCAATACCCCGCCTGCCCCTTTTGCGTAAAAGTTAGGCGTTCAATAAAACGAAATAACCTGAAGATCAAAACTGTAAATGCAAAAACCTGTGAAACCAGTAAACAAGAGCTCGAAACCGGCGGTGGAAAACTGAAAGTCCCCTGCCTAAGAATTGAGAACAATAAAGGCGAAGTAAACTGGATGTACGAGTCCTCAGATATTATTAATTATCTTGAGAATGAGGTTTCAGAATTACAAGCTGCTTAAAATAATTATTCATCAACCGCTCAAACAAAAAGTTTATTAGTCTATGAATAACTCACAATATTTTTACCGAACCGCGATCTTTACTCGTAAAGATAATCAGGTTGCATTGGCAGATATCAATCAACCTGATAACACATCCCCCTTAGAAGATTGGATGGGTATTGTGGTATCCCTTGCCGATGGAAAACACAGCATTCAGGAACTGATTGACTATATGACTGGCCGCTATCAACAAGCACCAGATAATTTGGAAAAAACACTTCATTCCGTTATCGAGCGATTACAGGAAGGACAAATAATTCAGTTAAGTGACAACGCCGTAGAACTCCCCTACTACCTGGCATCCCCTATTGAAGAATTGGATAGAGAAAAAGCGTTGGAATTAATAAAACAAGATGGATATATCCAACACTAAAAAAAAATTGTTACGTAAATAATCCCCATTTTTTTAATTAACAGTTAAAAGAAAATATACTTAAATTTCTGTAGTACAAGCAACTTAATAATTAAAGCTGCCCTAGTTAAAACCTGTTCTCTAGGGCAGCCCGTCCTCTAGTATTTTAATACTCTAACAAAACCAATTATTTTATAAACATCATCTCTTGATATTTGGGTAACGGCCATAGCTCATCATCCACCAATCCTTCCAAGGTATCGGCATGCCCCCTAACCTCAAGCATCAGAGTACAAAGCACATCTGAACAATGCTTCATATGCTCTTCCTCAGAGCTAAACTCATGTTGTTCTAATGCAGAGCTAAGCTGCTTAACTGCAATCATCATAGCGTTTGCTTCTGATGCAACAGACTCAATACCAGAACTATCTAGATTAATACCCATATTGGATAAACTAGATGATGTCGAAGTAAGATTGGAAAGATAAGTTATGGCAGCGGGATAAATCTTAGTTGTAGCAATATCAATCACCAGTTTGGCTTCCACTTCGATCGCTAAGATATATTGCTCGGCATACACTTCAAAACGACTTGCTAACTCCTTGGGAGACAATACACCAGTACTTTCAAACAGGTTAATAACCGCATCTTCCTTATAGGCTGGCAAGGCATCCGCTGTAGTTGGAATGTTCTTTAAACCCCTTTCCTCAACTGCAGCCACATGCCATTCTGACGAGTAGCCATCACCACCAAAAATCACATTGCCATGTAACTCCATCAACTCTTGCAGCACCAGAATAACGGCTGCTGTTTGATCTTTCCCATCTGATAATGCAACTTCTAGTTTTTCTGCTATCCAGTTAAGCGAGTCTGCCAACATTGTATTCATAACCACCAATGGGCCTGAAACTGACTGAGATGAGCCTACCGCTCTAAATTCGAAACGGTTTCCGGTAAAGGCAAAGGGAGATGTCCGGTTACGATCGCCAGGGTCTCGATCAAAAGTCAGTATCTGGGTCAACCCAAGATCCATCACCCCACCTTCAGCTTTTTCAAGCAGCTTACCGGCTTTAATATCTTCAAAAACACTTTCTAACTGATCACCTAAATAAACCGATAAAATCGCCGGAGGGGCTTCGTTAGCACCAAGACGATGGTCATTTGCAGCGGAGGCAATCACAGCTCTGAGCAATGGTCCATACAAATGAACGCCTCGTATTACAGCGCCACAGAATAATAAAAAATTGAGATTATCATGCGGTGTGCTACCAGGGTCTAGTAAATTACCTTGTGTAGCATTACCGATTGACCAGTTCACATGTTTACCTGAACCATTAACACCCGCAAAAGGTTTTTCATGTAACAGACAAAGAAAACCATGTTCTTTTGCCGTACTTTTCATCACCGTCATCAAGAGTTGCTGATGGTCAGCAGCCACATTCGCCGCCTCGAAATATGGAGCTATTTCAAACTGACCGGGAGCAACTTCGTTGTGATGTGTTTTTGCAGGAATTCCCAGCTTATAGAGTTTGTCTTCAAAATCTTGCATGAAAACCTGAACACGTTCTGGAATTGCACCAAAATAATGATCATCAAACTCTTGCCCTTTGGCCGGTGATGCGCCAAATAAGGTACGGCCTGCTAACAACAAGTCAGGACGAATATTCGCAAAGGTTTCATCCACCAAAAAGTATTCCTGCTCAGCACCGCAACTGGAGTTTAACGGGGCAATTTCTGTTTCTCCCATTAAAGAAAGTACTTTATTCGCTGCCTTATCCATAGCAGCATTAGAACGAAGGAGTGGGATTTTTTTATCCAGCGCTTCGCCCGTCCAGGACATAAACACACTAGGAATCATCAGTGTTGCGCCATTAGCCGTATTCATCACATACGCTGGACTTGTTGGGTCCCAGGCAGTGTAACCTCTCGCTGCATTGGTCATCCGCAAGCTACCATTGGGAAACGACGAACCATCAGGTTCCCCTTTAATCAACAAACTGCCAGTAAATTCAGTAATAGCGCCACCGTCAGAGTTAGTCACAATAAAGCCATCATGCTTTTCAGCTGTCAGGTTAGTCATTGGATAAAAAATATGAGAGAAAAACTTAACTCCTTTCGATAATGCCCAGTCCTTCATTGCTGCAGCAACTACGTCCGCGGTAGCAGGATCTAGAGGAGCACCAGTTTGAACCGTTTTCTTGATCGCTTTAAACGCATTTTTTGATAGCGCTTCTTCCATTGTAGCCAGATCAAAAACATCGGATGCCCAAATTTTGCTCAACGGATCGGGCATAACGCTCGATTTTGGTGCTCTATCTGCAATTTTAGCAATCGCCTGAATACGTGATTGATTTCCACTCATGTTCATTTTCCTCACCCTGTTAGCTAAAAATGGGCTGATACACACGATGTTTACCACCACGAACAGCCTTCCTATCACTTAGCCAAGCAAGAAACAGACCATATTAAAAACAACTTGTTCTTTCCTGTGGGCTCGGTGGGCCAAAGTTGTATTCGAAAAATTTTGGCAGCATAACTATGCCTAAAGCCCATAGGCATTTGCCCATTGGTACAGATGAGGTGGTATCTTGGATGTTGTGTATGCAAAAAGCTGTTGATGAACAGCCTTACGAGGAGTCGTTTAAGGTTTATTTAATTGAACAGTTACGGGTTCCAGCTGAACGTATATTTTCAGCGTGCAATGTCTATCAAAAATGATGATTTATGCTTTGGTATCCAACAGTGTTCCCAGTACATCAGTCGCTGTTTCAACAACTTTTGCTGATGCCTGAACCTGTGATTTACTTTCAGTCAGTTGAATCAGCGATTCCGTCACACTAACAATTGTATCTGGGCTGCTTCCAGCAGAATTTGCTGGGCTGTAACTACTCGCTAGACTGCCACTACTATCAGTGGAAGTAGTTCTCGCCGTCACTCCGGCAATGTTTTGAGCGGCCTGGTCCACACCATTCATTCCGGCTTTCATTCCTTGTATACCCGCCGACAATACTGAATCCATCATAGAGCCCTCCTCCAAACACTAATAAGTTTTACTTTAACACCAATATCATACTCATCGGTATGTGGTACAACACTAACCAATACTATTGCCCAATACTGCCAACCCGCCCACAAAATGCCAGGTTCTTCTTACAAATAAAGGGAGTGCACCTATTTATAACGAATAACCAAGCCACCTATTCCCTGAATTTTTTTAGTCTTAACGCCGACTCCTTGTGGGACTTTTCTTTGAGGGCTTTCTTTTAACTCCTGAGCCTTTAGTTCCAGGGTTTTTAGCTCCAGCACTCTTAGATGCTCTGTACTTAGGTGTTCTCCCACTAGGTGGCAAACCCGTATGTTTGGTCAGCGCACGCCTGCTACCCCTTGCTTGTTGCTGCTTTCCTTTCAGCTCCACTTCTTCTGAGGGCACTAACTGGTGCTTACCATTACCAATCAGTTTGGCTAATCCTGCTTTCTTCAATGCCTCACGCACCAGTGCCCAATTATTAGGATCATGGTAACGAAGTAAGGCTTTATGCAAGGTACGTTGCGCTTTGGTTTTTGCACTAAAGATTTTATCGCTTTTGTATTTTACTTTTTTCAGTGGATTGCGCTCGGCGTGGTACATGGCTGTCGCGGAGCACATGGGCGACGGATAGAAGTTCTGCACCTGATCCACCCGAAACTCATTCTGCTTTAACCACATGGCGAGATTGATCATGTCTTCATCGGTGGTGCCTGGATGCGCCGAGATAAAATAGGGAATTAAATACTGCTCTTTGCCCGCTTCTTTCGAATACTTGTCGAACATTTTTTTGAAGCGGTCATAGGTACCCATACCCGGCTTCATCATCATGGATAAGGGCCTATCTTCGGTATGTTCTGGCGCAATTTTCAGGTAGCCACCAACATGGTGGGTCACCAACTCTTTTACATATTCCGGGTCTTCCACCGCAAGGTCATAACGCAACCCTGAAGCAATAGCCACACGCTTCACACCGGGTACGGCTCTGGCACGGCGATAGAGTTGGGTTGTGGAGCTGTGATCGGTAATCAGGTTTTTACAGATACCGGGGAAGACACAGGATGGTCGACGACAGCTTTCTTCAATTTCCTTACTTTTACAGGTGAGGTTATACATATTGGCCGTTGGGCCACCGAGGTCAGAAATAGCCCCGGTAAAGCCAGGAACCATATCCCGAATTTTTTCTACTTCACTAATAATAGAATCTTCAGAACGGCTTTGAATAATCCGCCCTTCGTGTTCAGTAATAGAACAGAAAGTACATCCACCAAAACAACCCCTCATAATATTCACTGAGAAACGGATCATTTCATAAGCGGGGATTTTGGCATCACCATAGGATGGGTGAGGAACACGCTGGTAGGCATGGTCAAACACCCAATCCATCTCGTCTGTTTCCAGTGGAATCGGTGGCGGATTCACCCAAAGTTCATGAATACCATGACGCTGTACCAGAACCCGAGCATTACCTGGATTAGTTTCTTTATGAAATACCCGTGATGCGTGGGCGTAAAGTACCGGATCATTTCTCAGTTTTTCGTAGGATGGTAAACGGATATAGGTCTGCTCATCGCGATTGGACGCGGTATCGTCAATCTTTGCATCTGAACTGGGAAGAATGGTGACCACTTGTGGCACATCAGCATCTTCTGTATTAGCGTCATTGGATGCACAACTCGCAGGATCTTTTTGGTCTGTTCGTTGATAGGGGCTGAGTAGCGCATCTATTTTCCCCGGTGAATCTATGCGGGTGGAATCTATTTCTCGCCAGCCTTCGGGAACGGCTTTACGAATAAATGCAGTGCCTCGAATATCAGTAATGTCCGATACCTTCTCTCCATTCGCTATACGGTGGGCCAAATCAATAATTGCTCGCTCGGCATTACCATAAAGCAAAATATCAGCGGTGGAGTCCACCAATACAGAACGGCGAACTGAATCAGACCAATAATCGTAATGGGCAAGACGACGCAAACTGGCTTCGATACTGCCAATGATCAGCGGCACATGTTTGTAGGCTTCTTTGCAACGCTGGGAATAGACCGTAACAGCGCGGTCTGGGCGCTTACCACCTTCATTGTTTGGCGTATAGGCATCATCGTGGCGCACCCGACGATCTGCCGTGTAACGGTTGATCATGGAGTCCATATTGCCCGCGGTAACACCAAAGAACAGATTGGGCTCACCCAGCGCCATAAAAGCATCTTTAGAGGTCCAATCCGGCTGAGCAATAATACCAACCCTAAAACCCTGAGCTTCAAGGCTACGGCCTATTACTGCCATACCAAAGCTTGGATGATCTACGTAGGCATCACCTGTAACGAGGATAATATCGCAGCTATCCCAACCCAACTCATCCATCTCCGCCCGGGACATGGGCAAAAATGGGGCCGTACCATAGCATTCAGCCCAATATTTACGGTGGGAGAATAATGGTGCCGCAGACTTTGCAGTGTATTGTTTGGAGGCTTGGGTCATAACCATCGGAAAATCGAGAAGGGTCGCGCATTATACAGATAAATCAGGTAGTTATCGAAGCTGTCCGATAAGCCTTATTTCAAAATATCCAATGCCACGGCTTCCGCCACTTTAATACCATCAATACCAGCCGATAATATACCGCCGGCGTAGCCCGCACCTTCCCCTGCGGGGTATAAACCCTGGGTATTGATATTTTGGTAGTCTTTTCCACGCCGTATACAAATGGGCGCGGAGGTTCTGGTCTCGACACCAGTTAAAACCGCATCTGCCATGGAGAACCCTTTAATCTTCTTCTCAAATTCAGGTATCGCCTCACGAATGGCTGCAATGGCAAATTCTGGTAGTGCTTGGCTCAAGTCGCCCAAGGTAACGCCTGGCGTATAGGATGGAACAACTGACCCTAGCTCTGTAGAAGGTTTATCTTCCAGAAAATCACCGACCAGCTGTGCCGGGGCATTGTAGTTTTTTCCACCTAGTTGATAGGCTGTGGCTTCCAGTTTCCGCTGTAGATCGATACCTGCTAAAGGGTGCTCTGGATAATCTTTCTGTGGTTCGATACCCACCACAATAGCCGAATTGGCATTACGCTCATTACGTGAATATTGCGACATGCCATTGGTGACCACACTGCCCTCTTCTGAGGTAGCAGCAACGACAGTGCCACCAGGGCACATACAAAAGCTGTAGACACTGCGGCCATTTTTGCAGTGATGGACCAACTTATAATCTGCCGCACCAAGAATAGGATGGCCTGCTTGCTCACCAAACCGGGCTTTATCGATAACAGATTGGGGGTGTTCGATACGAAAACCTATAGAAAAGGGTTTTGGTTCGATATAAACACCTTGCTCCAATAACATTTGAAAACTGTCTCTAGCGCTGTGACCAATAGCCAAAATAATGTGACGGCTGTGCAGGGTTTCTCTCTCGCCTGAAGCGGAGGTGATGGTAACACCCGTAATCTGACCGCTTTCATTTTCACTGAGCTGTTTTTTACTGAGCTGGTCTTCACCGGTCTGGCGGTGAATAGTTTCTACTTTGCTACCAAAGCGAATTTCCCCACCCAAAGCAATAATATCGTTGCGGATGTTTTCAACCATTGTCACTAATTTAAAGGTGCCAATATGGGGCTTGCTGACGTACATAATTTCTTCTGGTGCACCGGCTTTCACAAACTCGGTTAAGACCTTGCGACCCAGGTGGCGTTTATCCTTTACTTGGCTATAGAGTTTGCCATCAGAAAACGTACCTGCACCGCCCTCGCCATACTGAACGTTGGATTCTGTATTAAGTTTGCCTTCTCGCCACAATCCCCAAGTGTCTTTAGTTCGTTGCCTTACTTCCTGACCTCGCTCTAGCACAATGGGTTTAAACCCCATTTGCGCCAGCACCAACGCCGCCAACATGCCGCAGGGACCAAAGCCTATCACTATGGGACGTTGCTGAGTTTCTGAAGGAAAGTTCTCTGCCACTTCTGTAACAAATTGATAGCGAGTATCAGGGCTTGGGCGCACAAATGATTGATTGGCGAACTGCTCTAACACACGCTTCTCTGCGGTAGCTGTTAGCACCACATCCAGTTGATAAATAAGAAGAATTTTATGTTTTTTTCGTGCATCGTAGCTACGCTTGAACAAGCTAAAACTCTGCAATTCCTCCACGGTAATACCCAGTTTATGAAGAATAGCAGTCTGCAACTCCTCATCGGTATGATCGAGGGGTAATTGTAAATCGCTTAGTCGTAGCATGGTGGTTTAGTGTCGCGGTGGTTAGACTATGATTAGGCTAGTTTATGTGTATGCCTTGAGGCCGCGATTTTAACATAAGAACAGTTGGCATAAAGGCAATCATCCCTCAAATAAAATAGAAGCCTATGAAGTTAAAGAATAACCACCAGATTTGATGATAAAGTTTTAAGAATTCTTGATCTGTTTGTATGATTACAACTAGAAATAAATAGCTCTTAATTAAACACGCAAGCTGAATACATAGCCTAAAAATAGTAGGAAACTTTTTTGTGACTAACTTTTTACCGGAAACAATAAATGTCAGCAGTAGCGATATTATTTCTGCCCTACTCCTTCTATTTATTATTTTATTTGTCTATATCGCATTTAATTTTACCAAATGGCGAAATAACTGGATTAAAAGTAAGCCCTTCCCTAAGGAGTGGGACTCTCTTTTAACAGCGAATTTACCAATTTATTCATCCCTTGCTACCGAGGAAAAAATAAGACTACAAAAATTAATTCAACTCTTTATCACCAAAAAAAGGTTTGTAGGCTGCGCAGGTTTAACGATTACCGATAACATGAAAGTGACCATCGCGGCTGAAGCCTGCTTATTACTACTTAACCATCCAAAAACGGCTGTCTACCCCAAACTTTATTCTGTGCTTGTATACCCCGGTGCTTTTCGTACCGAGCGAGAACAGCAACAATCAGATGGTACGGTATCCGTTGCTTCACACAACCTTTCAGGGGAGTCCTGGAGCAATGGAAAAGTCGTTCTATCGTGGGATGATGTTGTTGAAGGTGCCTCTGATTTTACCGATGGTCAAAATGTGGTGTTACATGAATTCGCTCACCAATTAGACTCTCACTCAGGTTCAACTAACGGTGCACCTCCACTTCGCCGCAACACCTACGGCGCCTGGTCTAAAGTGTTATCTGAAGAATTCGAGAACCTCCAAAAAGCTTGTTTTCGACGTCATAAAACAGTGATGGACCATTACGGTGCAACTAATCCCGCTGAATTTTTTGCCGTAGCTACAGAAGCATTTTTTGAAAAACCCAAGCAGTTATACCTTAAACATCAAGATCTCTACGAGGAACTGCGCATATACTATCAAGCAGACCCCAGACAGTGGCATCAATAAAACTATCGTTTTCCCACCTATTTTTTACCTAGGAGAAAATCACAATGAGCAATCAATCCAGCAGTGGCAGTTGTTTATGTGGCAAAGTTAGCTACGAAGTCTCAGGTAATTTAGGTATTTTTCAATACTGCCATTGCAGTCGTTGCCGAAAATTTACTGGCAGTGCCCACGCAGCCAATATCATTATTGCCATTGAGCATTTTAAATGGATATCGGGAGAAGAATTAGTTGGAAGCTATATTCCCGAGGAAACCAAACATTTTGCCACTGCTTTTTGTAAAAATTGTGGCTCCTCCCTTCCATGGCTAGGTAAGAGCAAAAAGGCCATTGTTGTACCTGCTGGCACTCTAGATACCGACCCTGGAATACGGCCTTCACAGAATATTTTTTGTGACTCTGATGCCCCATGGTATAAAGAAGCTAGTGAGTTACCAAAATACTCTAAGTTACCTAAATAGAGTGAGTTGCCAAAATAAAGTGAATTATCAAAAAAGTAATACTTTTATCCTTTTTTAGAAAAACTCTTTATCTCATGTTCTTATTATTTCTCTTTCCTATTATTCCACGGTCTTAATTTAACCTGAGGGAACTGTTGTAGTGGAATGATACTCCAACGTTCCACTACAACAGATTTTACAGCTTAAAATGACAGCAACTAAACCACTGATCAAAATAAGAATAGGTTCCTACCCGCAAAAGAAAAATAACTTCTTGTTGTGGTTTTTTACTTTCTTCCTCATGCTCTATTTTGTTTCAAAAGGGTATGCATCAGAAACCCAATTACCTGCTAATGAAATAAAAAAATGGCATTTTTCAAGCGGCCCTAAACAAACTCAAATGTTAGAGTTGTTCACCTCTGAAGGCTGTAGTAGTTGCCCCCCAGCAGATCGTTGGTTGAGCAACTTGAAAAACTCTCCCGATTTATGGGTAAGTGTTATTCCCATTGCTTTCCATGTGGATTATTGGAACAGCTTAGGTTGGAGAGATCCATTTTCTTCACGAGAAAACAGTTTACGACAACGAACCTACCGCCAGTTACGTTATGTAAATGGTGTTTACACACCTGGTTTTATTTTGAATGGATTAGAATGGCGTGGCTGGTTTAACCGCAACCCCATACCCAACAGAACACATAAAGATGTGGGAGAGCTCTCGCTAGAAGTGACAATGCTGGATAAAAAAAATTTATTTGATGCCAATTTTATGCGCCCGGGTGCAGCCGGCACAAAAATATACCGCTCCACTTCATCCAGCCAGCTAACACTGAATGTGGCGCTACTGGCAATGAATCAAAAAACTGATGTGCCCTTGGGGGAAAATAAAGGAAAAACGCTTCATCATGATTTTGTTGTTACAAACCTAATATCGTTACCCTACCCGGTTGCATCAGTAGTTGATGAGGAAAATCGGCCTCTTAATTGGCAGGGGGAATTAGATTTAAACCTTTGCACAGAATGCGCTATTGCGGCCTGGATAAGTAAAACGGGGAATCAACAGCCTATTCAGGCTACTGGTGGTTATCTTTGGTGATAAAACTCATGTTGATAGCTATCTAAGCTACCTCGCCAACACGAAGTCATATATAAACTACCGTACATAAAGCTATATCAACGTACTGAAGCTAAACCTGCTACCAACTTATTGGTCGCTTTATTCAATACTTCAGTTACGCCCTCCTGGTACTGTTGTTCATCTGCATGTAATTCATAATGATCGATATCTGCTCGATTTTCACTTGAGCCCAGAGTAAGCCAGCTAATTGTCTTTTCCACAAAACCTCCAGCTTTATCTGAAGACTTTATAATCACCTTCATATCGCCCACTTCACTGCTGCTTTGTAGAGACTGATCCAATACAATATTCACCACAGGGTTAGGGCAATAACCTTCACACCTAGAGGCCTTAAGCCCATAAAACTGTATTCTGGAACCGGCTCTCACCCTTATCATCGGCTCAACCACAATATCTGTCACCACCTTCAATGTAGACTTAATTTGTTGCCTTGTGTGGGTAACATATAAGGTCACATCCATAACCGAAGCATTCATTTCATTGAGAATATTACTTATTTCCTTACCCCTGTTTTTTTTAACTTGATTTCCGATATCTCCATATTCCCAACCGGCATAGCCTATATCTAAATAACCGCCATCTAAAGAACGATTAGGATCGGATACCTTTAGACCAGTCGGCACTACATGAGTAGCCTCCAAGCCTGATGGTGGTGTTTGTTTAAACTGAACTTCTGAGTTCATAAATTTTTGATACGTGGGCGAGATCTCAAGTGACAGCATCGGCAATACATTTATACCCTGATGCTTTAACCCTTCGACAAAAGTGCTATAAACCTGATCGGTAATACGCTGTAAGGTCTCATCCGTGACACCAATTAATCTGGCATCAACAGCCACATTTTTTTCACTATCGTCATCTAATTCAGGTGGGCTGTTTTTAGTAAAAAAAAACACTCGAAAATATGGAACCACAACAGGTTCTTCACTACGAACTACCTCTGCGCTGCCAGAGATCTTTACACCTGAGACTTTTACAACACTGACGTCCGGAACGGACAACGAGTCATTATTTTTATGGCTAATTTCAGCCACAGTTTCATGGGCTGCCCCAATCTCAACAATAGGTGCAGCAGTCTCTTTTTGAAATGGCCAACATCCTGATAATGCCAGCAATACAACCAGCATCGGTATAACACGCATTCCTATTCCCTAAATTTGACACTTCCTAATTGTGATGCTGGCCAATCAGAAAATCTAAATCAGCCCCATTTTTTTATTACTGCC
Source organism: Porticoccus sp. (assembly GCA_021773405.1). Lineage (GTDB taxonomy): Bacteria > Pseudomonadota > Gammaproteobacteria > Pseudomonadales > Porticoccaceae > Porticoccus. Next base: position 12,788 of record JAJFKD010000035.1, on the reverse strand, counting down.
CACTTGTTAGTGAAGCCACTAGCTTACCCGTGGCGTCCTTAAGCGTTTCAGTTACAACCTTCTCATATTTAGCCGAATCAGCATGAAGTTCATATCGGTTAGTGCTGTTGTATTGAGCATTTTTTCCAGGTGTTAACCAAGTTAGTGCCGCAACGGCTATATCACCAGCTTTATCACCTGATGTAGTTGTTTCACGCAATTCGCCCACCTGCTCTGTTTTGTACACAGGTTGGCCTAATCTAGCATTAGCAACTGTATTCGGGCAGTAACCAACACATTTAGACGATTCCAAACCGTAGAACTGCATGACAGACCCTGGAGTCACTGTTGTCGTTTGTCCAATACTAATACCTGTTACAACCCGAAGCGTTGATTCTACTCGCTGGCTTAAGTACGTAACATACAGAGTCACATCCATTAGAGACGCATTCATCTCTTTCATGATGTTACTAATTTCCAAACCACGGGTAATTTTAGTATCGGAGGCTTTCATTCCAGAAGGCGTGACATAAACAGCATCTGGCCCAAATAATGCCTTATCCTTGTACAGGGTCTGCCCCTTAAACTTCTGATAGGTAACTGATTTTTTCAGGGATGAAGCGGGAAGTACCTCAATGCCTTTTTGTTTCATTTGTGCCACAAAATTCTTATAGGCCTGATCAGTAATACGCTGTAGCGCTTCATTATCTACCCCCACCAGCTTAGATTTAATAATGACTTTGTCACCACCATTACCAGTAAATCCGCCGGGGTTGTTTTCCGTATAGTATGCTACACGAAAGTAAGGCACGACAGCACGGCTCTCGCCCTGAACTGCTTTAGTACCACTCACTTCAACATCCTTGGTCTTGGAAAGTCCCATAAACCCACTTTTTTTAACGGTAGGTGCTACATCGTCTGCTTGTTTAACCGGTGCACAAGCTGATAAAACCAACAATGCTGATAAAACGAATATAAAGCGCATTTTTACTCCCTAGATGTTCTTAATATTAAAAGATTAAAGCTATCCCCTTGGCCGAAGTAATCTAAGCCTGGTCAGAAAGTGCGAAGTAAACTGGATAATTGCCTGATCGGTCAAGAACATTTCTCCCTATTTCCTAACAACCTCTTTTTTCATGACAGAAAAATGTTGAACAACTACACTTTACCTCCAATGGAAGCAGAATATGTTGATATAGTTATTGTCGGTGCTGGATTATCAGGCATTGGGGCTGCCTGGCATTTGAAAAATAAGTGCCCAAACAAACGTTATCTTATTCTTGAAAGTAGAAACACTCTGGGAGGGACGTGGGATTTATTTCGTTACCCAGGTATTCGTTCAGATAGCGATATGTTTACCATGGGTTACCAATTTAAACCGTGGCAAGACAACCGTACCATGGCCGATGGTGCGTCTATTCTCAATTATGTAAAAGAAGCTGCATCAGAAAATGATATAACCCAACATATACGCTATGGCCATAAATTAACCACTGCTTCGTGGTCAAGTGAGAAGGCCATATGGACCCTCACAGCTCAATGTCAACGAACGGGGACCATAACAAAAATTCAATGCCAATTTTTACTTATGTGTGCTGGCTACTATCGCTATGACGAAGGTTACCGTCCTGAATTCAAGGGCAAAGAAAAGTTTCAGGGAACGCTCATCCACCCCCAACACTGGCCAGAAGATCTGGATTACAGTAACAAAAAAATAGTCGTCATTGGTTCCGGAGCGACAGCAATAACATTAGTGCCTGAACTGGCAAAGAAAGCACAGCATGTCACTATGTTACAACGTTCTCCTTCTTATATTTTGTCTCTACCGGCTAAAGATAAAATAGCAATCTTCCTGAAAAAAGTTCTGCCGCTAAAATGGGTATATGCGTTAATTCGAAAGAAGAATATTGGCCGCCAACAATATTTATATCGGTTAACCCGCACTCATCCGGAAAAAATAAAAAGCTATATCTCGAAAATGACCAAGAAAATTTTAGGCCAAAATTACGATATCGATACCCACTTTTCTCCTTCCTATAACCCTTGGGATCAACGCCTTTGCTTTATCCCCGACAATGACTTTTTCAAATCCATACAATCAAATAACGCGACCGTTCTCACAGATCAAATAGATAGTCTTACTGAAACGGGCATTCAACTTCAATCTGGCGACAAAGTAGATGCTGACATCATTGTTACCGCAACGGGCTTTAACATTGAAATATTGGGAGGCACTGAATTTTCTGTAGATGGTAAAAATGTCGACTTTTCTAAGACCTATACCTATAAGGGTATGATGTATTCCGGTGTACCTAATATGGCCTCGATCTTTGGGTACATTAATGCATCTTGGACACTGCATGTGGATTTAATCGCCGAATACGCCTGTAAATTAATCAATCACATGGATACGACTGAAACACAACAATGTACACCGACACTTAGAGAATCTGATAAAAACATGCCCTCCCGTCCCTGGATTGATAGTTTTTCCCCTGGATATATCCAGCGAGGTATTCACCTTTATCCAAAGCAAGGAAGCCATGAACCTTGGTTGAATACACAAGACTACAAAAAGGATAAAGAAAATTTACAAAATTCACCCATAGATGATGGCATTATGATCTTCAGAAAGAAAAAAAGGTTACGGAATGAATCTCCATGAAAAAATTAATTACCTGGAATTTCCAGCCAAGAATATTGAAGCAACTAAAACATTTTTTACCCAAGTATTTAGCTGGTCATTTGTAGACTATGGGCCTGAATATACCGCCTTTAGTCAACCTCACGATAAAACTCTAACTGACGCTGAAAACAATCAGAAGGTCGAAGAAAGTATCGGGGGCGGCTTTTTTCAATCGGACTTATGCTCTTCTACAAAAAACGGCAGTGCACTGACTGTTTTTTACAGTAATGATTTAGAGCAAACTCAATCTAAAATAGAACAGGCCAAAGGTACCATTATTGAGCCTATCTTTACCTTCCCTGGTGGAAGGCGGTTTCATTTTAGCGACCCCAATGGCAATGAATTTGCTGTTTGGTCAGATAAAGTATAACCCGGCCTTTACATTAATATTTTCAGATGAGATAAACACCAATGCCCCCCAGTGTTCCCACCTCAACACCATTACTACGTTTTATTCCCTTTCGGAAAAAAGACATTCTAGAAATGTGCTTGGCTGAAGGAAAACTGAACCAAGAACAGCAACAACAGTTCAAATTACAGGCTAATCATATACAGCAGCACTTTCACCACGAATTTCACAGTATTCAAGAACAACTCAAAGACCTTTATGCCGTTCATGATCCAGATGCCGATACACGTTTAATCAATTTAACTGCTGATAAACAATCTCAAAAAAATCAACAGTCACAAGACCCAACACTAGCGGAGCTATTAGCTAAGTTGCTCAACAGCGCTAACTACGAAATTATTGATCGTGAAGCGCTACAAAAAGCGCTAGAAAGTGAATCCATGTTCAAAATTCGCTTATCGGTAGACCTAGATGAGTTTGATGAGGTGCTACTTTACTCCCGAGGTATGACGGAGCGTGAAGAAACCGTTAAATATTGCTTTGGCTTACTAAAAAAGCCATTACGTTTTATCAACTATGACCGAGTTGTGCTTTATATTCGTTTTAAACAACCTGCCGGAACACAAGAGCCGCAAGATCCGCAAGCTGATTCTCCTCGACCAGGTTCAATCATGCTCAAACTGTTTCAGAATGTACCCCAGGCCGATGTGGAGATGCTCTTTCCTAATACCCAAGTAGGTATGAGGCTGATGGACAAATTATTAATTGGCATTCCGGCATTGGTTAGCGGCGGCATTGTATTAACCACCAAGCTAGGTGCTACATTGGTCTTATTAGGCTCACTATTAGGCTACTGGCTCGGTACCCACGAACAACAGGTACAACTGGATAAAAGTGCCTTAATTGCTCTAGGAGCAGGCCTAGGTGCGGTTGTAGGCTATTTATGGAAGCAGTTTTCCAGTTACAAAAACCGCAAATTACGGTTTACCCAGGCACTCACCCAAAATCTCTACTTTAAGCTGCTGGATAACAACGCCGGTGTTTTCTATCGTTTAATTAATGATGCAGAGGAATCTGAGTGTAAAGAAACCATGCTGGCCTATTATTTTTTACTATCTAATGATCAACCTGTTTCTTCCCACCAACTCGATCAGCAAATAGAACAGTGGTTTGCCGATAAATGGCAATGCAAGCTAGATTTTGAAATTGATGATGCTCTTAAAAAACTGTCTACCCTTTCATTAGCGTCAGAAACTAATGGCCTTTGGTCTGTGATCAAAACCTAAATAAAGGGAGCTCCCCACCCTAGAAAAACACTTTTGAGTTTCATGAAATAATTCTGACATCTACTGTTCATGATTATGTCATAAAACCGTTATAAGCTGGAAACCCCATCAAGAACCCAGGCACGAGGAATCCAGCCAGTGCTTAATGTAGAAACGTTCATTCAAGATAAATACCCCGGCTTTTACCAACGCCATCCACGTCTAGTCCGACCTTTGATTCGCCTATTGCGTATGCTGTTCAGGGAAAAGAGTTTTCAACAATTTGAAGCCGATTACCCTCACTTGGAAGGCTTTGATTTTGTGGAGCAAGTACTGGATTACTTTGATTTTCGTTACAGTGTTCGAGACAACGAGCGACTTCGCATACCTACTCAGGGCCGCATCGTTATTATTGCCAACCACCCTATTGGTTCACTGGATGGTCTAGCACTACTGAAGCTTGTTCGAGAAACTCGACCAGATGTTAAAGTAGTTGCCAATGAACTCCTGTATACCCTTAAGCCCCTGCACAACTTGTTATTACCTGTAGACAATATGGGTGGTAACACCAGCCGCCAAAACCTTACCGCTATTCGGAATCACCTAAACAATGAAGGTGCCATGATTATTTTCCCTGCCGGGGAAGTCTCCCGATTCAGCCCCCAGGGGGTACGAGATGGGAAATGGCACAGTGGCTTCCTACGCATGGCCGTTAATAGTAAGGCACCGATATTGCCCGTGTTTGTCGATGGCCGAAATTCTGCTCTGTTTTACAGTGTGTCCATCGTAGCAAAACCCATTTCTACCCTGTTGTTGGTAAGGGAAATGTTTAAACAAGCCAAAAACTGTGTAGAAATACGTATTGGGGAGCTCATTAGCTACGATAACTATCAACGTATTAATGTAACTATTAAGGAAAAGTCCAAACTCTTTAAGCGGCACCTGTACCGTGTCGGGCAAGATAGAAAAGGTATTTTTAATACTGAAACAGCCATTGCTCATCCTGAAAACCGTGCGCTATTGAGGGATGAAATTAAACGATGCGAGAAGCTCGGTGAAACAAGCGATGGTAAATTAATTTACCTTTACCACTATGAACCAAACTCGCTGATCATGCGTGAAGTTGGTAGATTGCGGGAAATTGCTTTTCGTGCCGTAGGTGAAGGTACTGGAAGCAGACGTGACATCGATGGCTACGACCATAAATATTTTCACCTACTGCTATGGGACGACGACGAGCTGGAAATAGCGGGTGCTTATCGTATTTGCGATACCAGTACCTGTAGCGAAAACCTGGGAAAAAATCATCTGTATTCCAGTGAATTATTTAACTACACAGAATCCATGAAACCTTATCTGGAACGGGGATTAGAGCTAGGCCGTAGCTTTGTACAACCTAAATACTGGGGCCGTCGAAGCCTGGACTATCTCTGGTATGGTATTGGTGCTTTCTTACGTAAAAACCCCAATTACCGCTACCTATTAGGACCTGTTACTTTAAGCAATGCCTATCCTGAATGGGCAATGGAAATGCTTGTGTACTTTTATAACCGCCACTACCCGAGTTTACAAACTCTGGCAATTCCTACACTCCCGTACAGTATTAGTCCTGAACGTACAGAAGAACTCGCTGAAAAATTTCCGGGGAAAGATCAAAAAGCTGAATTCACTCAACTAAAAAGTGAACTCGCACACATGAATCTGAGTGTGCCTACCCTCTACAAACAATACACCGATGTATGTGAACTTGGTGGTGCTCAATTTGCAGGATTCAATATCGATCCTAATTTTGCTAACTGCGTAGATGGTTTAATTATCGTAGACCTAGCAAGATTGAAAACCTCAAAAAGAGAACGCTACATTGGTGGAACACATTAAAAAACTGACAATGTAAAAAGGGGCTGCAAAGCAGCCCCTTATCTTTACTTTATACTACTTTATAAAAGAACATTAATTAGATTTAATTTTCTCTATAAAGCCTTTTACTTCTTGACCTATAGCATCCTGACTGCCTAAGCCAATAGCAATGGCTACACCAATACCAATGGAACCCAGAGCAATACCGAAGGCTAGATTGATAATATCTTCAGCAAGTCCTATTTGACGCAGAGCCATAGCACCAGACAATGCCAAAATCGCAACATAAGCCAATGTCGCAGCAAGGGTGTTAAAACCTGTACCACGAATCAGCTCTCGTGCTTTATTAGCAACCATAATACCGATACCGAAGATCAACGCACCTAGTAACGCCTGGAACGCAAAGTTAATCAATGAAGTAACAATGGTACTTAAGGGCTCAAAACCAAGTAGCTCAGTTGCACCTAGAACAGCAAATAAAATAACCGCATATAGCACGATGATACCGGCATAGTTACTTGCGGTTTTTTCGCCTCTCAAAGTAACTCCAATTTTTTCCACAACGCCGTTAAATCCAGCAGCTGCCAGTAAATCAGACGTCATACCACACAGCATTTTACCAATGAGATAGGAAATCCAAAGTACTAGAACTGCGGAGACAACACCCGGCACGGCAAGGAATATCATGGTAATGACTTGTTTTGAAGGCTCAGAGATCGCTTCGATTTTTAAAGCATCCAGTGATTGAACAATCACAAGTAATAAAATCACCGTGAATGCCAATGTACCCACTAGTTTTGAGATGCCCTGTTGTAAACCAACACCACGTCCAAACTCATCAACACCTGTTGAGGCCAGAAGGTTAGTGACGATATTTCGAACAATTTTTGCGACAAAACTACCAATGACAAAAATTAATGCCGCAGATAATAGGTTAGGAAGATAGGTGAACAACTTACTAAACATATCCTGCAATGGTTCCACTAGGCTTTCCATTCCCAGAGTGCCAAGAACCAAAGGCAAAAAGAGCAAGAAGATAAACCAGTATCCTGCATTAGCTAAGGATTGCTCTACGGCATAATGGCTCTCATCAGCACCCTCACCCTCCAAATTACTCAAACGCGAATCGACACCAAATAAGACGGTGACACGAGTAATAGTTATTTTTACCAAGCTGGCAATAATCCAAGCCAAAATCATTAAGCCTAGAGCAGCACCAATCTTTGGCAAATAAGCAAAGATTTCTGTCAGAAAAGTATTTATGGGGTGTGCGACTGTTTCCAAATCAAGCTTATCGAAAAACGTGAGAAACCCATAAATAAGAATGACCCAGAAAACAGTTCCTGAAACGACGGACTCCACAGGAAAGTCTTCTCTCAAACCTATTGTTTGGATAAATTTATTATCAACGCTTGTTTTTTGCATCAGCTTTCTAGTTACAGACCGCAAAATTCTTGCAGCAATATAAAATGCTAATAAGAACGCTAGCGCAATGAGAAAATTCAGTATCGCAGGGCTATAGGCCTGCCAAAATTGTTGAATGTATTCCATATCAAACCTCTTCTGTAACTGTGAAATTAAAAAAACTACTTATGAGTATAGTTATTTAGTAGTGAATTGCCCGACCGAGTAGTTTTGCTTGTTCTACCCAGTCTGTTACCTGCTTAATGGAAGGAAGATTGCGCACTAACTTCTTCTTTTCATTTACCTCAATAATTTTGTGATAAAGGTTTGAAGGGTTTCTTTGGGCAAGCTCTGGAACGGTATCAACACCGGAATTTTCCAAAAGGTCGGCATACTCACTACCAACACCTTTTACCCGAGCTAAATCAGCGCGGTTTACCCAATTCATAATAAGTTTTGGGTTAATACCAGACTCTTCAGCAATAGTCTGTCGGCCTAAGGCTGTCGCACCCAAATCTAGTAATTGTTCCTGAGTCATCAAACCACAGCTAATTAGCTTTCCCGCATAAGCCTCGCCAATACCCTCAACTTCTGTCAATTTGGTCATTCTTTTTTTCTCCTGCCAAATAAAAAAACCCTACTGGAGATTATTAGAATTCACCGACATCAAAGCCATAGGAAATCGTAAATATCCTGTAAAACCTGTAGTTACAAGCAGATACAGTACAAAGAATTATCTAGAAAAAGTTTTACTGAGAAGTATCGAGGGGAATAGATAACGTGAACTGAGAACCTAAGTGGTCATTGTTTTTAACGGTGACAGTACCATGATGCTTTTCACAAACAGCCATAACAAAACGCAAACCAAGGCCTGCACCTGAACGTACACCTACAGAATTACTACCTTGCTTAAAGCAATCAAATAATTGGTGTAAATCAGCTTCTGGAATACCACTCCCTTGATCGCTAATTTGTATCTCAACAAAGCTATTGATGACAGAGGTATCAACATCAATTTGAGTGTCTTCATCCGAATACTTAACCGCATTATCTAAAATATTAACGATAGCTCTTTCCATCAGGCTACTATCACAAAGAATCCAAAGTTCGGGGTTCGTTTCTGGGTAGTGAATCGTTATATTTCGCAATTTTGCAGAAGGATAAATTTGTATCACTGCATTATAGATAAGAGAATGAACATCACAGCGCTCAATGTTTAGTGTTTGTATATTTTCTAATTTAGCGAGCTGAATAAAGTTTTCTGCATAGGAAAGATTTCTATGTATATAGCGCTCAATATCTTTTAACAACATTGTCTGATTTGGTTCTAAATTTTCCTCCTTGGCACCCTCAATCAAAGCCAACACTGATGTCATAGGAGAACGCATATCGTGAGATAAAAAGTTAAGCGCTTCGGTTTTCTCTCTTTCACGCTTTTTAAGTTCTGTAATATCTGTGATATTGATTAGAAATAAAGGTGCAACCGCATGAATCACCCTACCCCGGCAAAGAATGGTTCTGCCGGAAGATAAAATTTCTCCTTGAACAGTAAAACTTTGTTCAAAAAAAGCTAGCTCATTGACCAGTGTTTTCCATGACTGGTCACCTATTAAATTAATATTTTCCAATAGATCGAAAAGCTGTAAGTGTTTAGCCTCGACACCCAACAGCTCTTTAGCTTGATCGTTAATAAGTAGCGAAACTCCATCAAAGCGCGCAAGAATCACCCCAACTGATAATTGCTGAAGGCTTTCATCAATGATTTTTCTGTTAGCTTCTACGACAAGGTTAGTTCTGGATAACTGCCAAATCGTATTAGCTATTTGATCGCCATCACCAGGATATACTTCATCTTCTGACGGGTTATCCGGGATAAAGAGTGAAATTTTATCTCGTCCCCGATAATCATGTTCATCCCACATAACAGCGAGCTTGTACTCTCCCTCAGGGGATTTGATTAACTTGCTTGAAATAAAGTTTTGATGACTCCAGTTTTCAGTAAATCGATAAAAACTCGAAGAGGCTTCAATAGACCCATAGGAATATATTTTTCTGCCTAAACCATCGAAAAGAACCCACCCGGTAATTGTTCCCATATCTTTTAAAAAAGACATGTTTTTTACAATGTCCATTTTGGAACGACTTAGGGCATTAAACGTAATATTTTCCTGTGTTACGGCTAATTCCTGTCGAAGAAATGCAACTACATTTTCTAATCGCCACCAATTCCACATGGGGTAAGCAACTAAAACAGAAACAATTACTGGAACAGGAGGCAACCATATTCTGAACAAGTGTAGTGCTATAAAGCTAAGTAACAAAATACCCAGACTTAATAAAACCATGGATAAAAGGAAAAATAACGGCGGTAATCGTGTCGTTAGCCACAAGAAAAACCCCATAATAACGGCACAAAACAAACCATATAACAGGGTCGACACGGGCGTAATTAATGTCCCCTCACGTAAGGCATGGTAGATATGTGCATTGACCTCAACACCGGACCTTTGACCAACAGGTGTTGTAATCTGGTCCCCCATTCCTGCTGCTGTAGCGCCAACAAACACTGTTTTATTTCTTAATATTTCCTTTGGCACTCTCCCCTCAAGAACATCGACATAAGACACTGTCTCAATAGATTCCGGGTGATTTATATAAGGAATAAGATTTAAATAATTGCGGACATTAAGTGTCTCGGCCCCCTTTGGTAATGACCCTGTTCTGGTAATCCCTGGGATTTCATCAACAGTCTTCCCTAAAATAAATTCATGGAGCACTAAAGCAAAATGTTTCCAGTGGGCATCGCCCAATCCTTCTTTAAGAAATACGTGACGTGCAACACCATCTTTATCTATTTCAATATGTACATGCCCTAACCCAGCAGCATTCTCAGCTAATGGTTTTATGGGCTCTATTTCAAGAATTTTTCCCTGCTGTTCGGCCAACCCCATAAATACGGGCAAAATAACATTGCTGGCCTTAGCAACTGTCTCTGATAAACGCTGGTCTGTTTCAGGAAAGTCTACATCTGGCTCAGCAAAAATGATGTCTATGGCAATGGCTCGGACATCGCTCTCATCAAGTTTATCAATCAAGGCCACATGCTTTTCACGTGGCCAGGGCCAACGACCTAGCTCCAGCAGGCTGTGTTCATCAATGGCAATCAATAAAAGATCTTCGGGAATTTTTGATTCAACGAGGCGTGAGATACCATCATAAAAGACGTTATCAAATGTTTCTGTAATTTTGGAGTAAGCTAGCACACCCGCTAACAAGGCTGCGCCAAAAATCAGCAGCAGCCTTCCGGGAAAGCTGGAACGATCAAAGTTATGATCTTTATAGGAATGCAATGCCAATTAAAAATGCCGTTGCGAGAATAGACTTAAGCAATGATTGATCAGTGTACTCATGCACATGACTAGGCGCTCCAACACGGCCTTGATTATCCATAGCAATGGTTCTGAAATACACTTTCTGGTCCTTTGTCTTTGCGAACACAGCCTGTGTTTCTGATGTCGTGAGCTCTTGAATAATGTTGGTAAATTCTTCATCTGCCGACATTTGGACTTTATAGCTGTCTGCTTCAGGTACTGACTGCCAGGACAACACCAACTCAGAGCCTCTATCTTTTAATCCACTCTCGTCCGGTATAACAACCTGAGCCAAATCATCAATAATACACAGTGACGCTTCACTGTTAATACCGTGGAAACCCTCACTATCAATGCCGTGTACTTTGACTTGATAACAACCTTTATCAAGGGAACTGTAGGTCACCCAGTTATGATTAACTGTATCAACGGCAAGAATTTGCCCTTTTTTATCAAATAAACTGGCTTGATACTGACTGACTTTATCAACCGGCCCCCAGGACACTTTGGCAGGTAATGCAGACTTTACAGGGTCTTTTAACATCTCTGGCTTTGGTGGAAGCGCTTTAGGGGGTAATATTTTTTTGCCTTTAGTCGCCGCTACACCAAAACCTGCTGGAACTGATTGGCTAGAAGTATCAGAGCTGACATCTATTTTACCCTCCAGTACCTCACCTCGCATCTGGTCGCCACTACTGTTGATACGAAATTCTGTACCACGAACAGCCGCAATAGCCGCTGGTGTTTTGATAATAAACCGGTTTTGAACCTTACCCGAATTTACCTCTGCTTCTGCTGCACCTTTTTTCAGAGATATTTCTTCCTCTAGAATAGCTTTACCAGCAGAGGAAAACTTCTCCAATAGCAACTCGCTATTTTGTTTTATTAATACCTCATTAGTCTCATGTAACAACAACTTTACAAGGCTATCCGTTTGAGTACGGATTTTTGCGCCCAGATGTACCTGCTGACCCGATACTAACTTGCTGAACTGTTGATCTCCCCATTGACTATATTCTGCATTACCCGTGATATAGACAACGCTACCCACAGCTAACGGTGTTTTTAACCAGCCAACGGGAATATGAATAGGGGTGTTAACAGGAATGGCACGATCATTAGCGATTTGATTATATTTTGTCAGGGTAATCCAACAGCCACGCTTGTTAGTATATTTAAGACAAATATCCCATATGGTATCGCCCTTCAAGGTGTTATAGATCCATTCTGGCTGTTGCGCTTGTGCTTGCATTGCCGCAAATAAAAATAAGGCAGCTACAAAGGAAAAGTGAATACCCTTGAACTTTTTAAACATAACGTATCCTTTCCAACTATCAACTAAATACTTTGTAAACCAGCCCTTACTAAAGTACTTCTAGCCTATAACCATGCCTGTAAACTGTTTTTATCCCGTAACCCATTTCAGGGTTAATTTTTAATAACCGCCGGATTTTACTGATATGCATATCCACGGTACGGGTGTCCAATTCTACACCAACACCCCATACTTCTTTTAATAGGTAGTCGCGGGACAACAATTTCCCGACATTACTCAAAACACAAACGGCCAAGTCAAACTCAATGGGTGTTAGTTTTACCTCTTCACCAGCAACGGTGGTACGCCGTGAATCCAAATCAATGGTAATCGGCCCCAGTGAAAACTGCCTTTTTACTTCATTGCTATAACGGCGCCAAAGTGCACTTAACCTTGCATCCAATTCACTACGGCGCAAAGGCTTGACCAAATAGTCATCTGCACCAGCATTTAAGGCGTAAACAATGTCTTCTTCACTGTCCTTTCCTGTGGCAAAGATTACGGGGCCATCAAAACTTAGATCACCTCGAAGTATTTTAAGAACTTCAGTGCCATCAATGTC
>JAJFKD010000034.1 GCA_021773405.1 Porticoccus sp. | reverse complement strand
TGTGGCCTGCCAAATGGTACCGGCTCAATTTACCAGTACCACAGTAACAGTGATGGCCAATGGCTATGAGCTGCGTACCAAGGGTCGGGTTATTCGTTTTGATGGCTATTTGAAAGTGCTGCCGGCTGTTCGGAAAAAAGATGATGACATTGAACTACCTGAACTGACAGTAGGCGAAATGTTAAGTTTGAATGTATTGCTTCCCTTGCAGCACTTTACTAAACCACCTGCACGTTTTTCTGAAGCCGCACTAGTAAAAGAGCTTGAAAAGAAAGGAATTGGTCGTCCATCTACCTATGCTTCCATTATTTCGACAATTCAGGATCGCGGTTATGTGCGATTGGAGAAACGTCGTTTTTATGCAGAAAAAATAGGTGATATTGTCACCATCCGTTTGGATGAGAATTTCTCTGATCTGATGGACTACGGTTTTACTGCGGCAATGGAAGAGTATCTCGATGAGATTGCTGAAGGTGAGCTGGATTGGATTGATGTACTGAATCGATTTTATGCTGATTTTTCAGCCAAGCTGGAAAAAGCCGGTGAGGCTGATAGTGGTATGCGGCCTAATGAGCCGACTCTAACGGATATTCCGTGCCCTAAATGTGAGCGCCCTATGACGATTCGAACTGGTTCAACGGGTGTATTCCTTGGTTGTTCAGGTTATAGCTTGCCACCCAAAGAGCGTTGTAAGGGTACGTTAAACCTGACTTCCGGCGATGAAGCTGTGAATGTTGATGAAGATGATGAAGCAGAATCACGTCTTTTGATGCATAAACATCGTTGTAAAATTTGTAATACAGCGATGGATAGCTATTTGATTGATGAAACACGAAAACTTCATATCTGTGGTAATAATCCCAGTTGTGATGGTTTTGAAGTTGAAACGGGCAGTTTTAAACTGAAAGGTTATGAAGGCCCGCTTATCGAATGCGATAAGTGTGGCAGTGATATGCAGTTAAAGTCTGGTCGTTTTGGCAAGTACTTTGGTTGTACCAATGAAGCCTGTAAAAATACCCGAAAACTCCTTAGGAATGGACAGGCTGCGCCACCCAAAATGGACCCAGTACCGATGCCGGAACTGGCTTGTGAAAAAGTAGAAGATCACTATATTTTGCGTGATGGAGCCTCTGGCATGTTCCTGGCAGCCAGTAAGTTTCCTAAGCATCGTGAAACCCGTGCGCCTCTTGTTGCTGAGTTGTTGCCCCATAAAAGCGAAATTGACCCTAAATACACGTTTCTTTTTGAAGCGCCGGTAGAAGATCCGGACGGTTTGAAAACGGTTATTCGTTTTAGCCGAAAAACTAAAGAACAATACGTGCAATCTGAGGTTGAGGGTAAGCCAACGGGTTGGAAAGCCTTTTATGACAATGGATCATGGAAGGTGACAGATGGGCGAAAGGGTAAAAAGAAAAAGTAGTATGGTATTAAATCAGTTGTCAAAGTAAACAAGGCTTGGTGTTACCAAGGTGGTTATGAATCCCTATCTTTCAGCGGTTAATCAAAAATTATTTTTTTGTAACTTGTTGCTTAAACAGGGGGCAAATGGGGAACCAGAAAAATCATCTCCTGTTCAACTTGAGCAAGCATTATGCCAGTCAGCGCTATACCAACTTGAAGCTGCCTATGGGTACTATCTTCAGGAAATAGCGGCAACCTACCAGTTTAAATCACCAGAAACAGTGTCATCTGTTGAATCGCTTGCTGATTCATTGTCCAGCATTAATAAGCATCCCGCGGAAGCTCAGGAAATACATAGTTTACTGGAGCAGAAAGGAACTTGGCTGTCTCAGTTGTTGAATGCCCATAAGTGCTTATCTACTATTTCATCACAGTCAGAGAAATCGTCGGTTTCAAACAGTCCCATTGCTATTGTGGAAGTTAAACAATTAGATGATGTGGAGACTTTGGATTATGACTTGTTGGGTAGCTGGCATAAATCGTTTGTGGAAATGGTTAATCGTCACAGGGAAATGATGGTTGAGTGTTAGCTTTCGCTCGAACGCTCGAATCATGGGCTATTAAATCTAGCAATTTGTAAGTTAGCCCTTTATTTCATGAATGGACGCTATTTATTACCGACAGGTTATTACAGGCTGTGATCCTGTTACAATAGTCCCACATTATCTTGTAATTGGTATAAAGAATGGCCCTCTCTCTCTTTGAAATTGTAGTGCTCTCGAATGGTGACATTGCTCTCCAGCGTGCTAACGATGAGAGTGCGCCATTGATTCGTATAGGTTTTTCTGACGAGGTTCAGGCTTTTCTAGAAGATGCCAAGATTGATGTTGGCAAGGTGATGATCGATGCGGGTATTGAGCTATTTGAGCAATTAGGCTCTGATTTGCTTCAGATAGAGGAAGGTGAAACTCTGGAAACATCTCCCCGTACACTTCACTAAGAATAAATATTTAATACCCTAATTCAGCCTTATCTTCGCTAGGCTAGATGGCTACAATTTCTAAGTTACTCCGTACCGCTAATTCTTTAAAATTAAAAGAATCAGAGAGTATGTGCATCAATGTCTATGCGCTTAATTGGCTTGAGTACGAATGACGCCAACACCAAGCCCTTCGATGGAAAAATCCTGTTCTTTTAAATCTACCAGTATGGGTTCCAATTCTTCATTTTCTGGTAGTAGTAATATTTCATTACGTTTGCGGGTTTTTTTCAGCCGCTTCACTGTCACTTCATCTTCGATACGGGCTACAACTATTTGTCCATTTTCGGCGGTGTCAGCCTTATGTACGGCCAGTAAATCGCCATCCATAATGCCGACATTTTTCATGCTCATACCATGAACACGGAGGAGGTAGTCAGCTTGGGGATAAAACATATTTGCTGCGACCTCTAGATAATCTTCAACATTTTCGATGGCCAGAATAGGTTCACCTGCTGCAACACGACCAATCAAAGGTAAGCCAGGAGGCTCTTCTTCCAATAGACGAATACCACGTGAGGTTCCCGAGATCATTTCAATCACACCCTTACGAGCCAGGGCTCTGAGATGTTCTTCTGCTGCGTTAGGCGATTTAAATCCGAGCTCAGTTGCAATTTCCGCACGTGTTGGCGGGTAGCCAGTATCATCTATATGCTGCTTAATCAGATCGAGAATTTGTTGTTGTCTCGGTGTCAGTGCTGCATTGCCCATAATAAACCTCGTAAGCTCAACATAAATATTTGTTGAATGGCTGGATTGATGTTCCGCGTGTTGCAATGGTATATCTTTGTTGCTGTAAATAAATATAGCCTGTATTTAAAAACAGTATAGGGCCAAAGCTATATGAAGATCAAAGATTTTTTGAGAAAAGGCTATACTTAAAAGTCTAATATAGGGTTTTTATAATAAAAATTGATATGTTTTAGTTGATACAAATAAAAACTAAATAGTCAAAATAAAGGCTATGTAGTAAAAACAAAAAAGAAGGAGCCTTTCTATGGATGAGGCAAAAGTACCCGAAGCATGGCGCGTATTGCGTATTCAATCTGAACTGGTCGATGGTATTGAGTCATTGGCAAAATTGGGTGGAGCTGTCACCGTTTTTGGCGGTGCACGTTTTGATTCAGAGTCACACTATTATGCTGAAGCACAACGCTTGGGCACGATACTTGGTGAGGAGGGTATACCTGTCATTACCGGTGGAGGCCCAGGTGTTATGGAGGGGGCGAATAAGGGATGTTTTAGCAGTTCTTCGGCATCAGTGGGTTTAAATATCTCGTTACCGTTTGAGCAGGAGCCTAACCCTTACCAGGATACATCGTTAGAGTTTCGTTACTTTTTCGTGCGCAAATTTATGTTTGTTAAACATGCCGTAGGCTTTGTTATCTTTCCGGGCGGTTATGGCACCATGGATGAACTGTTTGAGGCGTTGACGTTGGTTCAGACGAGTAAAGTTAAGCCATTCCCTATTGTCTTATTGGGGACTGATTATTGGCAGGGGCTAATTGATTGGATGAGAAATACCATGCTGGCAAATGGGTGTATTAATGAACGAGAACTGCATTTGTTCAATGTTGTCGATGATGCAGACGCCGCAGCAAAAATAATTTTACAGCATGCCCGTATGCTGCAAGCTCAAGAAATTGCAGAATGATTTTAGTCGCTTGAGACGTTAATGCGACTAGAACTTGATATGAAAAAAGCAGCCAAGACCTAGAGTCTTTATTAGTTATCGTCTAATCCATAAATAGTATCTGAATCGAGATCAGATAGTGGATCATTCAAGTTTTCTGGTATAAAAATATCATCCATCATTAAACTGTCTTCGTTGCTTAATTCGTAAGAAGCACGCCAGTCTTCAGGTGGTTTAGCTGAAAGCAGCAGCATTTGTTGCCAGGTTTCAAAATCAAGCTCGCTTACCTCACCATCAACATATTGTATTTCAATGAGTGCGGCTTGTTCGTCTATGGCGACAACTTCAAAAATTTGATCTTCTGTGGCGTCTTGATACCAAGCGCCAATGACCGGTACTTGTGAAGCCATTGTTCTACCCTCTCTATTCTGCCTATCTTTAAGGATTTCTGATCTTTCAAAATAGCACTATTTCATGAGGGCTGCACTGGGTGTTAGAAGCTGTCAATACTGTATTACAGGGATGTATTGAATAAATTGTGGTTCTGGGTGTAATAGTTTTTTTAAGAATGTGTGCTAACTGACTTTTTTTAAATAAGTTTAGGCAAATGGTTATTTTTGATGGCTTCTCCTGTTAATGTTTATATGACATAAAGGCCCAGTCTTTAAATGAAAAACTCTTCTAAATTGAATCTATACCGACTTACTGAGTTGATTGTTAATGGGTAGAGGTTGACAAGGGTCTGTAGCCTTTTTATGTTGCGTTTCTTGTTTTTAGGCATGTAATTTTACTGAGATCTAATGCTATGACTTTAGGCCCATTAATGCTCGATTTGGACGGTTTAACCCTGAGTAAGGATGAAATCGGGTTAATAAAAAATCCTCATGTGGGCGGTATTATCTTTTTTGCGCGCAACTTTGAGAGTAGAGAACAGGTTACTGCCTTGGTCCAGAGTATTCGCGATATACGCTCTGAATTGTTGATATGCGTGGATCAAGAGGGTGGCCGTGTTCAGCGTTTTCGAGACGGTTTTACCCGTCTTCCACCTATGCAGTTGTTAGGTCGGCGATTGAGTGAGGGTGCAGTCGGTGCTGAAAGTTTGCTACAAAATACCGGGTGGTTAATGGCATCAGAGTTGCTCTCGTGTGGTATTGATTTTAGTTTTGCTCCGGTATTGGATGTCGATCATAGTCAGTGTGAAGTGATTGCTGATCGCTCCTTTTCCGATAATCCGGAGCTGGCAACTTTAGCAGCAGATATATTTATTAAAGGTATGCATGAGGCGGGGATGGCTGCAACGGGTAAGCATTTCCCTGGTCATGGTGGTGTTTTGGCGGATAGCCATTTGGAAACCCCGTTTGATGATCGTTCCATGGAAGAATTACAGTGTCGAGATTTAGTACCCTTTAGAAAGCTGGCAGCATCATTAGATGCGGTGATGCCTGCGCATATTGTCTTTCCCAATATAGATGAAAATGCTGTGGGTTTTTCTCCATTTTGGTTGCAACAAGTTTTACGAACAGAACTGCAATTTAATGGTGTTATTTTTAGTGATGATTTGTCCATGAAGGGTGCTGATGTGGCCGGTAGCTATGCCGATAAGACTCGCTGTGCCCTCCATGCGGGCTGTGATATGGTGCTTGTTTGTAACCATCGTGAAGGGGCGCTGGAGGTGTTGGATTACCTTTCTTCGGCTAATGTTGTGCCTTCATCAAGGTTAGCTAGCATGGCTGGTAAGGCAAAAGTTAACTGGGATAATTTAGTTAATAGCGATAGGTGGTTATCGACCCACGCCGAGTTAAATGCTTTATTGAACTAATCGTCGTGTTAAGAGCAATCTTACTAAGTGTTAAATAAATATTGTAGGAATAGATTTTTATGCAAGCAGTAGAAAATTGGCTGATAAAAATAACAGGTGAGCAGTATCTATGGATGGTTGAGGTGTTTCTCATCGTCTTTGCCGCTTTGTTTCTTGGTTATCTGGTCAACAAACTGATTGATTTTCTCGAAAAGCATGCAGCACGTTCCTCGACTGTTTGGGATGACGCTCTTATAGAAGCCTGTCGTGGCCCAGCTGTCTGGGGTATCTGGATTTTGGGTATCAATATGGCTATGTCTGTAGCCACGAGGGTTGCAGAGTCAGAACTTTATGAATATGTCGGGCCTATCAATCGAGTGGCCATTATTTTCCTGTGCGCACTTTTTTTGGTTAATTTAATTAAGCGTGCAGAACGAAATTTAGTGCATCCGGAGTATATGTCCGAGCCTATGGATGAGACGACAGTGAAGGCTATAGGTAAATTGCTTCGGGCTACTGTGATTATCTCTGCTCTGTTAATTGTCATGCAGGTATTTGGCTACAGTATTTCTGGGTTGCTGGCCTTTGGTGGTATAGGAGGGTTGGCTGTCGGCTTTGCTGCTCAGGATTTGCTGGCAAATTTCTTTGGTGGCTTGATGCTGTATCTGGATCGACCATTTAAGGTGGGTGATTGGGTGCGATCTCCAGACAAAGAAATTGAGGGTACCGTTGAAGATATAGGTTGGCGTTTAACTCGTATACGAACCTTTGATAAACGTCCGTTGTACATCCCCAATTCAATTTTCAATAGTATTTCTGTTGAAAACCCTTCTCGAATGTTAAACCGCCGGATCTATGAAAAAATCGGTATACGTTATGACGATATTAGCAAGATGGAAATGATTGTTGATGACGTTAGAAGCATGCTGAAAGAACATCCTGAGATTGACCAGAACCAGACTCTTATTGTGAATTTCAATACCTTTTCTGCGTCGTCTGTGGACTTCTTTGTGTACACCTTCACCAAAACAACTAACTGGGTTAGATTTCATGAGATCAAACAAGATGTATTGCTAAAAATAAGCAATATTATTGGTCAACACGATTCAGAAATTGCATTCCCAACATCTACACTTCATGTGCCAGACCCTATTGAGATGGCCCAGATGAGTGATGCTAATGTTCCGGCCGGTTAGTGCTTAATGACCATAGGAATTATTGGGGGAAGCGGACTTTATTGCCTTGATGAGTTAATAGCTCGTGAAAAGCGTGCTTGTGTAACTCCCTGGGGCGAACCATCCTCACCATTGATCTTTGGGTCATTTGAAGCAAGTCCTCAGTCAGAGGTTGTTTTCCTGCCCAGGCATGGAGAAGGCCACCAATTACCACCCCATAAGGTGAATTATCGAGCAAATATTGCTGCGTTGAGAGACCAGCAGGTTTCAGCTATTTATGCCGTTAATGTGGTGGGAGGGATAAACAGGGAAATGTGCCCGGGTAATTTGGTGATTCCAGATCAGATTATCGATTACACCTGGGGCAGAGAGCATACCTATTCGAGTGGTTGTGAGCTGTCAGGTGGAGCTAATTCAGACAGTTCTGAGATACCTATACAACATGTGGATTTTACTTATCCTTATGATCAGGTATTAAGGGATAATCTATTGCAGCAGGCCATTGCATTGGAACTCCAGGTGCATTCAGGTGGTGTCTATGGAGCAACTCAGGGACCCAGGTTGGAAACGGCCGCTGAAATTGTCAGGATGGAGCGCGATGGTTGCGATATTGTGGGTATGACGGGGATGCCAGAGGCTGCTCTTGCTCGTGAATTAGGTATTCCCTATGCCAGCCTTGCCTTGGTCGTCAATATGGCTGCGGGGTTGGGAGAAGAAGAAATTACCATGGCACAAATTGGTAGTGTTATTGATAGTGGTATGGTGAAAATTCGTCAGTTGATAGCGGCTGTTGTCCAGGCTGGATAAGGGATTAAGTCTTTCCGTTTTAAGTTTTTACATCTTGTTACTATTCTGCGTTATTTTTTGTACAGTTCAGATTTCAGGCTCATACTTTGTTACCAAAACAACGGCTCCCATATTGGGGTGATCCAGATAGGTTAGCTCCTTACGAGTTACCCGAGTAGATTGATTCAATACAACAATATCTGAAGCTAGACTGGGTTGAGTTTGTACTTTTCTTTCAATGATGAACTCTTCTTCAGCATCGGTACTTTCCTTTTCAGAGCTAATCCCTTCAGAACTAGCCCCTTCAGAACTAGCCCCTTCAGAGCTAAATGCCGGCAGAGCAGGCAAGGGCGGCCATTGCAGTTGCACTGAACGTAATGAGCTTGTCATACCTTGTCTTGATGGTGCTGTATTCCCAGAGCTATTCCCAAAGCCATTTCCAGAATTATAAGCATCAGCACCCGATGAGAGGGTCACAGGTTGAGCAAGTTGGTAACCTGTTGGTAAAAATTTGGTTTTCCAAAGATTGGCTTGTATGTGCAGGTAGCGATTTCGTACCAGTCGAAAACTGCCTTCCAGCTCATGTCGGTCATTCGTTTTATTGCCGCCCTCAATAAAAATCCATGGGCTTTCAGTTTGGCCAAGTCCAGGTTGTCGCCAGGCTTTATGGAAAAGTACTCGGTAGCCTGGGGCTCGATTTAGCCTGTTGCGGTCAGGAACCATTTCCATAGCACTTTCTGGAAGTACTTGAAAAGCTTGGTCATCTGTCGAGACTGGTTGTGGTTCTTGTTTTAATTCTGCTTTTAACTCTGAATCTAGTAATTGACGGATATTATCAGGGAAGGACAACTCAATATCTTTTGTATGTCGCTCTTCATTGAATAAATCTTGCTGACTAAAAATAATGACCTCTACTTGATACCAATCTATTTTCTTTTCTGGTTCTTCCGCAAAAGCAGGCTTTAAACCACAGGCTAGTATGGCTAAGGTGAATAGTAGCGTCAGGGTGAAATGTGACACTGGTTGTGATGCCGGACAGGAGAACAGTTTGGTCATAAACAAACGGGTCATTAAATCGTCTTCCTTGTAGGTGCAAGCAGGCTTAATAGCTCATTGGTATTCTGGATACGTTGTTCTGCGGTATCCATTGCTGCGGTAAATTTCAACGTGCTTGCGCCTTGTAATCGGTATATATCTGGTGCTTGTTGCACCAGTTGTACGATAGTCAGTGGTTCCACTAAAGTATCACTGCCAAAGTCAACGCGTCCACCCATTGGCCCAGTTTCTATTTTATTAATGCCAATCTCTCGCGCTTTAAGTTTAAGAGAAGTGACCTGGAATAGGTTTTTTAAGTAATTAGGCAGCAACCCAAAGCGGTCGATCATTTCTACCTGAAGCTCTTTTAAGTCATTTTCAGACTCTGCATTGGCAATGCGTTTGTACATCATCAGTCGCATATGAACATCAGGTAAATAATCATCGGGAATTAATGCCGGGATATTCAGTTTAATATCGATATCTTCGGCCAATGGAATATCTAGGTCTATGGATTTCCCTTGGCGGATAGCTTCTACCGCACGATCCAGCAATTCCATGTACAGGGTAAAACCAATGGACTGTATATGGCCGCTCTGATCTTCTCCTAGTAGTTCTCCGGCACCTCTAATCTCCAAGTCATGGGTGGCGAGGGTAAAGCCAGCCCCTAGTTGATCAGCGGCACTAATTGCTTCCAATCGTTTAACTGCATCTGATGTCATAGTCTTAGTGGGAGGCGTTAGTAGGTAAGCATAGGCCTGGTGATGAGACCGTCCCACGCGACCTCGCAATTGGTGCAGTTGTGCCAGCCCAAACTTATCAGCACGATCAATGATAATGGTGTTGGCGCTGGGAATATCGATACCGGTTTCAATAATGGTGGTGCAGACCAAAATATTAAAGTGCTGGTGATAAAAGTCAGACATCACTTTTTCCAGCTCACGTTCACGCATTTGACCGTGGGCAATTTCAACCCTGGCTTCCGGTACCAGTTCCAGTAGTTCCCTTGCTGTTCGTTCAATGCTTTTTACTTCATTGTGTAAATAGAAAACCTGCCCACCCCTGAGTATTTCCCGCAAAATAGCTTCACGGATAACTCTTGGGTCATCCTGGCGAACAAAGGTTTTAACCGAAAGCCGTTTGGCCGGTGGTGTTGCGATAATGGATAAGTCACGAATGCCGGACATGGAAAGATTCAGTGTTCTTGGAATGGGTGTGGCTGTCAGGGTCAAAATGTCTACTTCAGCTCGTAGCGCTTTTACCTTTTCTTTTTGTCGTACACCAAAACGGTGTTCTTCATCGATAATCAATAGGCCTAGATTACTGTAGTCGATATCCGTATGGAGTAATTTGTGGGTACCAATCAAAATATCGACTTTACCCCCAGCGGCATCAGCTAAGACAGTTTCCTGTTCTTTGGCTGTGCGGAAGCGGGATAACTCTTCAATGATCACGGGCCAATTGGCAAATCGGTCTCGAAAGTTTTCTACATGTTGATGGGCTAGCAAGGTGGTGGGCACAAGCATGGCCACCTGTTTACCACTGGATACGGCAATAAAGGCGGCTCGCATGGCGACTTCTGTTTTACCGAAGCCTACGTCACCACAGACCAGCCGATCCATGGGTTGTTCAGAGAGCATATCCCGTTTGGTGGCCTCGATAGTTTCCAGTTGGTCCAGGGTTTCTTCGAAGGGGAAGTCCGCACAGAAAATTTGGTAGTCTTCCTCCGGGTCTTTGCAGGAGAATCCTTTTCTTGCAGCACGGGCAGCATAAATATCTAACAGCTCTGTAGCGGTATCTCGAATTTGTTTGAGAGCTTTATCTTTGGCTTTTTGCCATTGCTCCGTGCCAAGTCGATGCAGGGGGGCGAGTTCTTCTTCGCTACCACTGTAACGGCTGATTAAATGCAGTGATGCTACTGGCACATAGAGTTTGGCATCATCGGCATATTCCAGGGTTAAAAACTCCTGTGGTTCGCCACCAGTGTCGATAGTTTGTAGCCCACGATAGCGGCCAACGCCATTGTCGATATGTACAACGGGTGCACCTACTCTTAGTTCAGTCAGGTTTTTTACAACTTGGTCGGCATCTCCACGCTGTTTGCTGCGACGGCGACGTTGCATTACTTGCTGACCAAAAAGCTCTGATTCTGTAATCAGGCAAATATTGGCAGGGGTAATAGAAAGCCCCCTGGCCAATGGGTAGACGGTAATGGCCAGGGTGGATTCTGAATCTGAGAAGGTTGACCAGTTATCGATTGTTTCAGGGTGGATATTGATTCGGCCCAATAGTTCTAACAAGGTCTCTCTACGGCCCTGTGATTCTGCACAAAATAGCACTCGCTGGTCTGTAGAAAGCAGAAATGCTTCCAGTGCTTGCAGTGAATTTTCTGCCTTGGCATTGATGGCAACAGGTGGTGGAAGTTGGCAGTCGAGAGCTTGCTGATTAGTTTTATCTGCTAGCTCTTTGGGAACCTGATCAGCACTGAGTTGAGTGCGAGGGTATTTTTTTAAATCGCCAAATAACTCTGCAACAGGAACAAAGACATCACTTGGTGGTAGCAATGGGCGGGTTGGGTCAACATTGTATTCGTCATAACGCTGGCTGAGGTCGTGCCAGAATTTTTCCGCGGCAGGTTCAATGGTATTTTCAGTAAAGACCAAGCAATTATCTGGAAGATAATCAAATAACGTCGCGCACTGTTCAAAAAATAAGGGAAGAAAATATTCTATACCCTGGGAGGTAATCCCATCACTGATATCCTGATAAATAGGGCAGCGTCGTTGGTCGACATCGAATCGGGTCAGCCAGTTGTCCTGGAATCGTTTAATGGCCGGTTTATCCAGGGGGATTTCACGAGCGGGCAGCAGGCAAATATGATCTGTCTTGGTTAAAGTGCGCTGGGTTTCTGGGTCAAAGGTTCTGAGGCTTTCAATTTCATCATCAAACAAGTCAATGCGAAAGGGTAGTTTGGCACCCATAGGGTAAATATCGATTAAAGACCCGCGCAGTGTAAATTCACCGTGTTCAATCACGGTTTCCACACAACGATATCCGCTTCGCTCAAGTTTTGTACGTAACTGATCAATATCTAATTGATCGCCTGTGTGGTATTCAAAAGCATGTTGCGCGACAAACTCAACAGGGGGTAGTCGGTGCATAAGCGTGGTAACGGGAACCACCACCACACCACATTGAATTTGGGGTAGACGAAAGAGCGTGCGCAGTCTTTCGGAGACGATATCCTGGTGGGGAGAAAATAAATCGTAGGGTAAGGTTTCCCAGTCGGGAAAATGGAATACCGGCGTTTCGTCCCCTAGAAAAAACCCTAGTTCAGAATCCAGTTGTGAAGCAGACCTGGCAGAGTCGGTAATAACTATGATCAATCCCTGGTGAACTTGGCAGGCCTCAGCGATCGCTAGAGCCATTCCGGTGCCGCAGGCGTTGAACCAAAAACGTTTATCGCCCGCTGAGTTGGCTGCGGGTAGATTTAAAATTGGCATAGGGTTTGGCGCTTCTGTGTTCTTCTTAAAATTCTTGTGGGACTGGCTTGCGAAAATTTGGGTTGTGGCCATTTTCATGGGGTGTGCTATTTTAGCGATGGTTTCGTGATATGTCTCTTCTAAAGCTATATTGATATACAAGTGGAGCGGGAATTGAGTAGGGAGCTGAGTAGGGAATTGATTAGGGAGTTGGATAGAAAGCTGAGCAGATTGTTTCAGATGGTTTTGCTCGGATTGACCTTTCTTCTCGTGGGTTGCTCTGGCCCCGGGTTTAACCTTAAAAATCTGGCAAAAACAGACATCGATATGGTGGCAGACGCCCACTATCAGGAAGTTGAATTATTATTAAAAGAACTCACAATCAAGTTATATAAACGCAACCCCAAGTGCCTAGCAGCTCAAAAAGATATAGGAAGGGTTCACACGGTAGATACCCGTGTTGACCAATTGTTTAGTTTTAGGGAAAGACGATCTTTTCCTGAGCTTTCTGTAAGTGGAGTCGATGCCATTGAGAGGGCGCTCTCCAATGATTTTGATGGCGATAGAGTATTTGCCCTTATGGTTGGTTTGACGACAATGATTAGGCAGTCTTATAACGATCAATCTGAATTTTTTATTTATAGTGAGCTGGATGGTCAGCAGCTCTATTACAGTGCGCGCAATTTAGAAATTGCCCTGTGGAGAATTTCGACTTACCGGGATGACCATGGAGCACCTTTCCTTCTGACAAACAGTATGAATGGTAAGGTGCATAATCTGAGCTATGAGCGGTTGTTTGGAAAAATGATTGCCTTACAGGATATCCTCGCAAAGATAATCGCAGACAAAAACCAACGCTTTATAAAAACTGTGGCGCAAAATGTTGCGACTATGGCGTTTTTCCCCATTTAAGTCTTCTGAGCATTCTTGTTTTAGCAGTGCTGTTTACCAATTAACATTATTCACCAGCTTTATGCGCACCAAAGCACGTTCATGTACAAAGGACTGTTGCCCTCGATAGATTGAAACCGGATAATACCGCCCCTTAAAGAACCGTGTCTGAGGCTCATTATTTGTCCTGGCGCGCTAATAGTCTTACGCAAGTTTTTTTGCACAAGTATTTACATATGAGGTTTATCACGTGACAGAAATTACTCGTCCCATACCCGATGACTTTTTTGCAGACTGGAAAGAGCGTGAAGCTCTGTCTGAAGCAATGATTCCGCTTATAGGTCGACTATACCGTGAGAATAATGTTTCTCTCTATATGTACGGCAAGAGTATGGTCAATCGGTCAGTGATTGAACTGATGAAAGCTCACCGCTTTGTGCGCCAGATTGAACAAAATGAATTGTCAGAATTTGAAACCTTTCCTCTGATCAAAGCATTGTCTGAAATGAACTTGGGGCCTGCACATATTGATATTGGCAAGCTCACGGTCAGTTATCAGGAGTCGGGTAACGGCGATAATATTACCGATTTTTTACAGCGTGAAATCGGTGACGATATTGGCAACACTCGCAAACCCTTGCCTGAGCCACAAGATGTTGTGCTTTATGGTTTTGGTCGTATTGGTCGCTTGCTGGCTCGCTTGTTAATTGAAAAAACCGGTGGTGGCGACATGCTGCGACTCCGAGCCATTGTTGTCCGTAAAGGAAAGAGCGAGGATGACTTGGCAAAACGTGCCAGCTTGCTACGTCGTGATTCTGTGCACGGTGCTTTTGATGGCACTATTCGTGTATTGGAAGATGAAAATATTCTGGTTTGCAATGGCAACCCAATACAGGTGATCTACGCCAATTCTCCTGCCGAAGTTGACTATACAAAGTATGGTATTAATAACGCAATCGTTGTTGATAATACCGGTGTTTGGCGTGATGAAGCTGGCCTTGGCCAACACGTAGAGTGTCCAGGTGCTAGCAAAGTAATCCTTACCGCACCAGGTAAGGGTAATATTCCGAATATCGTTTATGGTATTAACCATAATGAAATCACCCCTGATTCGAGTATAATTTCTGCGGCATCCTGCACTACTAATGCAATCGTGCCAGTCTTGAAAGCCCTCAATGATGAGTATGGTATTGATAAGGGCCACGTAGAAACCGTTCACTCTTATACTAATGACCAAAATCTCATCGATAACTATCACAAGGGTTCACGCCGTGGTCGTAGCGCTGCTTTAAACATGGTGTTGACTGAAACAGGTGCAGCAAAGGCTGTAGCGAAAGCGTTACCTGAGTTGGAAGGCAAGCTTACGGGTAATGCGATTCGTGTGCCGACACCTAATGTGTCAATGGCTATTTTGAATTTACAGCTGGATCGTGAGACTAACCGTGATGACTTGAATGAGTATATGCGCAAGATGTCGTTGTACTCAGGCCTTCAACAACAAATTGACTACACCATTTCTACCGAAGCAGTTTCAACAGACTTTGTTGGCTCACGCCATGCCTGTATTTTTGACTCGGAAGCGACCATTGTCAGTGGTGATAGTGTTGTTCTCTACTGCTGGTATGACAACGAGTTTGGTTACAGTTGCCAGGTTGTTCGCTGCTTGGAGGAGTTGGTCGGTGTTTCCTGGCCAATGTATCCGAAATAAAGGGTATCCAAAGTAAGGCATCCAAAAAGCTAATATTTGATTTTATATATATGAATAGAGCTCCTGAATAGTGGAGCTCTTTACCAGGATTTGTTTGATCCTAGTCAAAAAGAGAGGGATCAATAGAAAACTACCTCTCTTGGTGTACTGGTAATAACAGTAGGTGTACTGGTAATAACAAGGCCCGACCTTTATAATCGCGCCGGTTTGAATCCTGACAAATGTATTAACCGATGAATTTATAACAAGTCGGTACAAATGTTGGGTGTTAGCAGCTGAATATCAGGTGTTAATAGCAATAAAGAGAGTAGTAAAAAATTTTGCATTGCAGTCGTTTGTTTTGCCTGTGATGTTGGGGGGCTCTTCAAGAGCAATAATTAACTAAACTGCGTCAGTAGGTGCAACCTATGATTAAGATCCGTCGCGGATTGGACTTACCTGTTTCGGGATCGCCCGAGCAAGTCATTCACGATGGGCCCGACGTGAACTCTGTTGCCGTTATCGGCTTTGACTATGTTGGCATGAAACCAACAATGGCTGTCAAAGAGGGTGATAGAGTTAAACTGGGCCAGTTACTGTTTTCAGATAAGAAGACAGAGGGGGTGTGTTATACCGCACCTGCTTCTGGTGTGATTTCAGCCATCAACCGCGGTGAGCGCCGTGTACTTCAGTCCGTAGTGATTGATGTTGAAGGCGATGATCAGGAAACATTTGCGCAATACAGTGCTGCAGACCTACCAGGCCTGGATCGCACTGCAGTTGTCGAAAATTTGGTGAATTCAGGCCTTTGGACATCTATGCGAACTCGTCCTTATTCAAAAGTGCCGGCACCTGCTTCAGATGCTCCCAGCTCCATTTTCGTTACAGCGATTGATACCAACCCATTGGTTGCCGATCCAGCATTAATTATTGCTGAGCGTGAAGAAGATTTTGCGAACGGTTTAAAGGTGCTTGGACGTTTGACCGAAGGCTCAGTTCATCTTTGCTCAGCCAGTGATGCTGATGTGAAGGGCGGTGATGTCGACGGTGTTCAGTCCCACCAATTTACTGGGCCACACCCTGCAGGTCTAGTAGGCACCCATATCCACTTTATTGATCCAGTCAGTGATCATAAAACAGTTTGGTACCTGGGCTATCAGGATGTATTGGCTATAGGCGCATTGTTTACTACCGGTAGCATTGATACTCGCCGTGTTATTGCGCTTTCAGGTCCTCAGGTTGAAAAGCCCCGTTTGCTTCGTACCCGGTTGGGTGCCAGCTTAGCTGAATTAACCGCTGGCGAATTGAAGGCCGGTGAAAACAGAGTGATCTCTGGTTCAGTACTTTCTGGTCGCAACTCTTCTGCTGATATGGGTGACGGTGCATTCTCTTATCTTGGCCGTTACCACAACCAGGTAACGGCAATTCTTGAAGGTCGCCAGAGAGAATTCTTCCGCTACATGTCATTGGGTACTGATCGTCATTCAGCAATGCCTATTTACCTTTCAGCATTGAGCAAAGGTAAAGAGGTTAGCTTTACGACCAATACCAACGGTAGTGAGCGTGCCATGGTCCCATTAGGTAACTATGAGAAGGTAATGCCTTTAGATGTATTACCAACGCAACTGCTGAGAGCTTTGATTGTAGGTGATACAGAAACAGCACAAAAATTGGGCTGCCTTGAACTTGATGAAGAAGATCTGGCACTTTGCACCTACGTCTGTATTGGTAAGTATGAATACGGCCCTATTCTTCGGAATAACCTGTCCCGTATTGAGAAGGAGGGCTGATAGTGAAGATATTACGTAACTATCTGGATAAGATGGAGCCGCA
Organism: Porticoccus sp.; assembly: GCA_021773405.1. GTDB lineage: Bacteria > Pseudomonadota > Gammaproteobacteria > Pseudomonadales > Porticoccaceae > Porticoccus. Next base: position 2,327 of record JAJFKD010000034.1, on the reverse strand, counting down.
CTTTGAGAAGGGCGGCAAGTGGGAAAAGTGGTTTGCTTTGTATGAAGCAGCAGATACCATTTTCTATTCTCCCGGCAGTGTCACCAAAAATGGTTCTCATATTCGCGACGGTATTGATCTGAAGCGTGTGATGATTACCGTTTGGCTGGCGGCATTCCCTGCCATGTTCTACGGCATGTACAACCTCGGCTTCCAGGCTAACACCATCATGGCGGCTAATGGTGCAACTTCTGTTGAAGGTTGGCATGGTGTACTGATCTCAATGTTTGCTGGGCACGATCCATCAAGTATTTGGGATTGCATGATGTACGGTGCGGTTTACTTCGTACCCATCTACATGGTCACCTTTATTATTGGTGGTTTCTGGGAAGTCTTGTTTGCCATGGTCCGGGGCCATGAAGTGAATGAAGGCTTCTTTGTAACTTCTATACTGTTTGCACTGATTTGCCCACCTGACATGCCCCTATGGCAGGTCGCACTGGGTATTAGCTTTGGTGTGGTGATTGGTAAGGAAGTATTTGGTGGTACTGGTAAGAACTTCCTTAACCCAGCACTCACAGGCCGTGCATTCCTGTTCTTTGCTTATCCGGCAGAAATGTCAGGTGATGCGGTGTGGACAGCAGTTGATGGCTACACCGGTGCAACAGCACTATCTGTAGCAGCTACCCAAGGTGTTGAAGTCTTGCAGCAGCAGCTGACTTGGATGGACGCTTTCATGGGCAAAATGCATGGCTCCATTGGTGAGACATCCACAATTGCTATCTTTATCGGTGGTGCTTTACTGCTACTGAATAAAATTGCGTCCTGGCGAATCATTGCAGGTGTGATGATTGGCATGATCGCGCTGTCTAGCCTGTTTAACTTTATCGGCTCTGACACTAATGAGATGTTTAATGTACCTTGGTACTGGCACCTTGTGATGGGCGGTTTTGCGTTTGGTATGATCTTTATGGCAACGGACCCTGTGTCCGCTTCTATGACCGATACGGGCAAGCTCTGGTTTGGTGCTCTTATTGGCGTGATGGTCGTGCTGATTCGTGTGGTTAACCCAGCTTTCCCTGAAGGCATGATGTTGGCCATTCTGTTCGCTAACCTGTTTGCACCATTAATCGATCACTTCGTGGTTGAAGCTAATATCAAACGGAGGGTTGCACGTGGCTAGTAACGACTCTACTTCAAAAACTATTACTGTTGCGCTGGTACTTTGTATTGTCTGTTCAGTATTTGTTTGTACTGCGGCAGTGATGCTTCGTCCAGCTCAGCAAGCAAACAAAGATCTGGATCGCAAAACTAATATTCTCGCTGCTGCAGGTATGCTGCAGGAAGGCGTTAGTATTGATGAACAGTTTTCCAGTATTAATACTCGTGCAGTAGACATGGCCACTGGCAAGTTTACTGATGCAGTTGACGTGGCAACTTACGACCAACGCAAAGCCTCTAAAGATCCGGCAATGTCTGATGAGTTAGGTGATGCTGATTTGGCTAAAATTGGTCGTCGTGCGAAATACTCTGTTGTCTATGTGATAGAAAATGATTCTGGCATCGACAAGATTATCCTGCCGATTAAAGGTTATGGCTTGTGGTCAACGCTCTATGGTTTTGTTGCCCTTGAAGCTGACCTTAATACCGTTGCTGGTCTTGGCTTTTACGAGCATGCTGAAACCCCCGGATTGGGTGGTGAGGTTGATAACCCTAACTGGAAAGCTAAGTGGATCGGTAAAAAGAGCTACGATGCTGAAAATAAGCAGGCTTTAACCGTTATTAAGGGATCCGTCGATAGCAGTCGCCCAGAAGCGATACATCAAATTGATGGATTGTCTGGTGCTACGTTGACCGGTAAGGGTGTAGATAACCTGATTAAATTCTGGATGGGTAAAGATGGTTTTGCTCCATTCCTGGCTAACTTGCGTGCAGGGGAGGCTTAATCATGTCGACGAATGTAAAAGAAGTACTGTTTAAACCCGTCTTTAATGAGAACCCAATTGCCCTCCAAATCCTGGGCATTTGTTCTGCTCTGGCGGTTACATCCAGTTTAAAAGTGTCATTTGTTATGTGTGTGGCACTGACAGTAGTAACGGCATTTTCTAACTTGTTTGTATCGCTGATCCGTAATCATATTCCGGGCAGTATCCGTATTATTGTACAGATGACTATTATTGCCTCCCTGGTAATCGTGGTAGATCAGATTTTGAAAGCAGTCGCTTACGATATCAGTAAGCAGCTTTCAGTATTTGTTGGCTTGATTATCACCAACTGTATTGTGATGGGCCGTGCAGAAGCCTATGCCATGAAAAACCCTCCGGGTGCCAGCTTTTTAGATGGTATTG
>JAJFKD010000033.1 GCA_021773405.1 Porticoccus sp. | reverse complement strand
ATCACCCAATACTAGTCGTTCGCCATTTTTGTGTTGATGTCGATTAGGTCGATGGGTGTGGCCATGGATCATGGTGTTGACCTGATATTGTTCCATCAGCCGTTCAACTTCGGGTTTGTTAACGTCCATGATGTTTTCAGATTTGTTGGCATTAACGGCTCGGCTTTTAGCCCTTCCATTGTCTGCAATTTTTTGGCGCGTGCTCAGGGGTAAACGATTAAGACACCAGAGGAAGAAAGGTCGTCGAGTTTTTCGGCGAAACCGTTGGTATTGTTCATCATCAATACAGAGTGTATCGCCGTGCAGTAATAAAATTTTATGGCCTTCGAGCTGGGCTACGTAGTGGTCTGGTAGGAGCGTGCAGCCGGTTTCACGGGCAAAGCGTTTGCCTATCATGAAATCACGGTTACCTTGCATGACGTAAAGGGCGGTACCGCTATAAGTGAGTGTTTTTAGTGCGGCGATGACTTCTTGTGATAAAGGCGCTGGGTCATCATCTCCAACCCAGACTTCAAATAAATCACCCAGGATATACAGTGCATCGGCTTCGGCAGCTTGGTTCTTTAGAAAATCTAAAAATGCCTGGGTAACGGCAGGGCGCTCGGGGGAGAGGTGTAAGTCGGAAATTAGTAACGTGGACATATTAGTTAGAACTGGTGGGGTAAGCATTGTTCATAAGCTGATACCCCACTGTTCCATAAACGGTCAATTGCTATTATTTGTAAGGCTGAGCCATCAGCTTACTTATCAGAATAAGCATCGCTGATAGTAACACTCTCAATTTCTACAGTTTCTGTAGGAACATCCTGATGGAAACCGCTGTTGCCGGTAGCAACACCTTTGATTTTATTCACTACGTCCATGCCATCGGTCACTTTACCGAATACCGCATAGCCCCAACCTTGTGGGTTTTTGCCGGTGTGATTCAGGAAGCCATTATTAGCTATGTTGATAAAGAATTGGGAGCTGGCTGAGTGTGGTTCGTTGGTGCGAGCCATGGCCAGCGTGCCTTCGTCGTTAGTGAGGCCATTATCGGCTTCGTTTTCAATGGAGTCACGACCACCTTTTTCTGCCATTTCAGGGGTGAATCCACCACCTTGAATCATAAAGCCGTCGATCACGCGGTGAAAAATAGTGTTGTTGTAAAAGTCGTCACGGCAGTATTGAAGGAAGTTGGCCGCAGAGATTGGCGCCTTGTCAAAGTCTAGTTCAATGTTGATGTCGCCAAAGTTGGTATGCAGGGTAATCATTTCAGTGTAATCCTGTAACTATCAGATAATGGAAAAGACGCCTATGGTACGTTTTTCGAGAGCTAATTTGAACTGTTCTTGTATGGATGTAGTGGGGAGCAGGCTGTTGAAAAACGTTTATGTCGCAGAACTGGCTAGGCAAAAATTGGCGAGAAAGCGGAGTTTATATCTATAAATGAGCAGAGCCGGCCCCGTGAGCACAGCGAATGCTTTGGGTCTTTTGAGTCGATTTTTAACACCGCTAGAGCAAGTAAATTAGTTTTTCAGTAGTTTGTTAGGGGTTGTGGGTATCCTCTGGGCGCAGATGTGGCGTAATGGCTGGAGGGTCAACTTGTGCCTGCCAACCCTGAATTATGCCGCAGGTGATGATCAGGCCAATTCCAAGCCATAGCCATAGATCTGGAAAGAAGTGCCAGAATAAAATATCCGCTACCAGAGCCATCAGAATATAGCTGTATTCAAAGGGGGCAATAATGACTGGCTTGCCAATTCGAAAAGCAGCGATCAGCAACATAAAGCCTACAGAGGCAGCGGTGCCTGAAAGTAAGGTGATTCCTAGTTGTGTAGCGCTTGTGTTAATCCATTCATCCTGTCCCCAGAAGCAGCTGAGAATAAGCAATGGGATGAATTGGTAAAAGTTTAGGGACCAATCTGATTCGGTTTTGGAGAGGTATTTTCCCCATAAAATCATCGTAGCGTAAGAGAAGGGTAGGCTAAGAAGGGCTAGGTAATACCAATTGATTTCACTGAGGTCGGGTTTCAACACCATGCACACACCAATAAACCCGGTGATGGTTGCGGCCCACTGAATTTTGTTGGCGTGCTCTTTCAGCATTAATGGCGAAATAGCTGAAATAATAATAGGGGCTCCGGCTAATGCAGTTGCAACTGCACTTAGGGGAAACGATTTAACAGCCAGGTAGTAACCAATGCTGACAAAAGTAAAAAACAGGCTGCGCATGGCGTGATGCAATGGTTTGGTAACTTTTAATAATGCCAGCCGCCCAGTTGCTGCCATAAAAATAAATAGCACCAATAAGGATGCAATGGTTCGGAGGCACATGAGTTGGCCCAAAGGGATGCTCTCTAACTGGAGCTTTAGCAGGGAGTCGCCCACTAAAAATGAGAACAAGCTCACCTGTAAGTAGAGAATAGCGCGCAGGTTGGGGTGTTGGGTCATAAGCCTATTTGTTGTTTTAACTCTTTTCTTGAGTGTTAAGTTAATTGTGGCTTCATCGGTAATGCTAGAGGGTAATGGCAATCCAGCCTATCAATTGGCACTAAAACTAAAAGAATCTCAATAATAGTAACGAAAATAGCTGTGATGAATGGTTTATACCCAACAGCCTGAAGGCTATAATTCCGCTCCTTTTTTGTTCCTTTCCTTATGATGGAGAAGCGCCCCGGTGGGGCCGGCAGTATGGCAGACGATAGCAAACCGCTCAATTTTATTCAGCAGACAATTAATAGTGACCTTGAAGCTGGGGTTGTAGATAAGGTTGTCACACGTTTCCCTCCAGAGCCCAATGGTTATTTGCACATTGGTCATGCGAAATCCATCTGCCTGAATTTTGGGTTAGCACAGCAATATGGTGGTGACTGCCATCTGCGCTTTGATGATACGAATCCCGAGAAGGAAGAGGATGAATATGTTCAAGCTATTATCGAAGATGTTCAGTGGCTGGGTTTTCAGTGGAGTGGAGATATTCGCTATGCCTCAGATTATTTTGGTCAGCTCTATGAGTGGGCTCAGTATTTAATTCGTGAAGGAAAAGCCTACGTTTGTGAGCTCAATGCGGAGCAAATGCGTGAGTATCGTGGCACTTTAACTGAGCCAGGTAAAAACAGTCCCTTCCGTGATCGTCCTGTCGAAGAGAGCTTGATACTGCTTGAATCAATGAAAAATGGGGATGTTGACGAGGGGCTTATGACCTTGCGGGCCAAAATTGATATGGCCTCACCTAATGTCAGCCTCCGTGATCCGGTGATGTATCGGGTTAAAAAAGTACCTCACCATCGCACTGGCGATGCCTGGAATATTTATCCAGCTTATGATTTTGCCCACGGCCAGGAAGATGCGATTGAAGGGGTTAGCCATTCGGTTTGTACCTTGGAGTTTGCTTCGAATCGTCCATTGTATGATTGGTTTATTGAAAACCTGCCTGTACCGGCTACACCGCATCAGTATGAATTTGGCCGCTTAAATCTTAATTACAGTGTGACCAGTAAGCGCAAACTGAAGCAATTAGTGGATGAAGGTCATGTGGATGGATGGAATGATCCACGGATGCCAACTATTTCTGGGTTACGCCGTCGCGGTGTACCCGCGGTGGCTATTCGTAATTTCTGCGATAGCCTGGCGGTGGCAAAAACTGATGGCATGGTAGATATGTCTCAGCTTGAACACTTCATTCGGGACGAGCTAAATACCAATGCACCCCGTGCGATGACAGTTATGCGGCCGTTAAAAGTGGTGATGACGAATTTGCCTGAAGATCATTTGGAGCAACTACAGGCACCTATGCATCCGAATTTGGATATGGGCAATCGGACGTTGCCGTTTACCCGAGAAATTTATATTGACCAGAATGATTTTAAAGAAGAATACAGTAAAAAACTCAATAAAAAACTGTCCCCAGGAAAGCGTGTTCGTCTGCGCAATGGTTATGTGATTGAAGCCATCGACTTTGTCAAAAACGATTCTGGTGAAGTCGTGCAGGTCAATGCCAGTTTGGTTCCCGATACACTTGGGACAGATCCTGCTGATGGTGTTAAGCCTAAAGGTGTGGTGCATTGGGTCTCGGCCCAACATTGTGTGGATTGCGACGTATATCTTTATGATCGCCTATTCAGTGATCCACTACCTGATGCGGGAGATAAAAACTTCTTAGATGCTATTAACCCCGACTCATTACAAATTCTTACCGGTTGTAAGACGGAGGTTGGCTTGACTGATGCAGAAGCAGGGCAGCCATATCAATTTGAGAGGGAAGGCTATTTTTGTAAGGACAGTAAGAACAGCAGTGCTGAAAGGTTGGTGTTTAACCAGACCATCGCATTGAGATCTACCTGGGTGGAAGCATAGACTGAGATCGGCCCAAAACTGCTCTCAAAATGAAAAAATTAACCAAATAATCGATACAGATATGACATTACATTTATACAACACACTGACCCGTAAAAAAGAAGTTTTTAAGCCCTTAACTCCGGGCAAAATCAATATGTACGTGTGTGGAATTACAGTTTATGACCTCTGCCATATTGGTCACGCCAGGGTGTTGGTAGCGTTTGATGTGATTACGCGTTTTCTGCGCTCACAGGGTTGGGATGTCAATTACGTTCGAAATATCACAGATATTGACGACAAGATTCTTAACCGTGCCGATGAAAATGGTGAGCTATTTTCAGACTTGACTGACCGCATGATCGACGCCATGCACGAAGATGAAAAAGCATTGGATATTTTACCCCCAGATGTTGAGCCACGTGCCACAGCACACATGGACGACATTATCGCCATGGTGCAGATTTTGGTAGACAACCACTATGCCTATGCTACTGATAATGGTGATGTGTATTACCGGGTTAGCCGTTTTCCTGAATACGGTAAATTAAGTAACCGTAACCCGGAAGATTTGTTGGCAGGTGCTCGGGTTGAAGTAGGCGATATCAAAGAAGATCCACGGGATTTTGCTTTATGGAAAGGTGCTAAATCCGGTGAAGTAAGCTGGGAATCCCCTTGGGGCCCCGGTCGCCCCGGTTGGCATATTGAATGTTCCGCCATGTCTACCTGTTGCCTGGGTAACACCTTTGATATTCACGGTGGTGGTCCAGATTTGCCATTCCCGCACCATGAAAATGAAATCGCCCAAAGTGAAGCGGCAACGGGTAAAAAGTATGTGAATTACTGGATGCACGCCGGTGCTGTTCGCGTGGATAATGAAAAAATGTCCAAGTCATTGGGCAACTTTTTTACCATTCGTGATGTGCTGAAAAAGTATCACCCCGAGATCGTGCGTTACTTTCTACTGTCCAGTCACTACCGCAGTCCAATCAGCTATTCAGAAGATAATCTGTTGGAAGCTAAAAATGGGCTAGAACGTTTTTACACAGCATTGCGGCCTTTTGCTGATGTACAGCCTGTCTCGTTGGATGAGTTAAAAGGCAGCGAATATCACCAGCGTTTTATCGAGGCAATGAATGATGACTTTAATAGTCGAGAAGCATTGGCCGCGATGTATGACTTGGTACGAGATATCAACACTGTGGCTAAAACAGATGTAGATAAGGCCCGGGCCTTGGTTACCGAATTAAAAACCTTGGGTGCGGTGTTTGGCATTTTGGGTGCCGGTGCTGAGGCCTTTTTACAAGGTGGTGGCCTGACAGAAAGCACTGATGGCCTCACTGCCGAAGCTATCGAAGGTTTGATAGAAGAGCGTGCTACAGCTAAGAAGAATCGTGATTTTGACCGAGCTGATGATATTCGTAAGGAACTGCTGTCTCAGGGAGTAGTTTTAGAGGATTCCCGGGAGGGGACGACTTGGCGCCGCGAATAATTAGAAGTTATTTCATAACTACTGCGCTCGGTGATACTGCGTTAAAAATGGCCTCAAAGTGCTCATTTACTACATGTAAACTCCGCTTTTTCGGCCATTTTTTCCTTGTCTCACCTTCGCTCGTTACGCTATGAAACAACTTCTAAGCGGTAGAAAAAGAGGGTTAGGAAATGTTAATGAACTACGTTGAACCTCTTTTTCGTCCACCTAGCGAAGCCCGCTCACTGATTCTTCAAGTGACCAATGGTTGTTCTTGGAACAACTGTACATTTTGCGAAATGTACACAGCCCCGCAAAAGAAATTCAGTGTAAAAACCGCAGAAGAAATTACTCAAGAGCTGCAACAGATATCAGTTTCTGGTGTGCCCGTACGTCGAGTGTTTTTGGCCGATGGCGATGCCATGACTTTATCGTTCCGACGGTTAAAAGAAATCCTGTTATCGATTCGACAGTATTTGCCCAATGTTCAGCGTGTTTCGTCGTATTGTTTACCCCGCAATTTAAAAAATAAAACCATTGAGCAATTGGCTGAATTGGAGCAGTTGGGTTTAAAACTCATGTATGTGGGTTGTGAATCCGGCGATGACCTGGTGCTGGAAAAAGTCGCTAAAGGAGAAAATTATCAATCCTCTTTGAAGGCGCTGACAAAAATCAAACAGTCTGGTATGAAAAGTTCTGTGATGATCCTCAACGGTTTAGGTGGGAGACAGTACTCGGAACAGCATGCCATTAATTCTGCAAAGTTAATGAACGAAACCCAGCCCGAATATCTGTCTACACTGGTGGTCAGTTTTCCCACAGGTATTGAGCGTTTCCAACAAGGCTTTGGGGGTGATTTTGAGCCATTACAGCAAATGGATTTATTTAGGGAAATGGAAATTCTATTGGATACCCTAACTCTTGAGAAAACGGTTTTCCGTAGTGATCATGCTTCAAATTATCTGGTGTTAAAAGGCACGTTATCTCGGGATAAAGGCCGATTGTTAACACAAGTGAGAACAGCTATTCACAACCCAGACCAGATTCATTTGCGCCAGGAATGGCAGCGGGGGCTTTAGTCTTTTCTTTTTGAGAATGTGCTCAGGCTTTTTATCTTGGTATAGCGCGAAACTGGGAGCTACCCAATCGGTTTCTGGGATCTGTATTCTAGAGATGTTCGTAGCGGCTTTTTTCGGCTTCATACCATGATTCGTATGCTATGACGGGGTTTGGGCAGGAAAAGCTCTCGGTCCAACATACTATCCTTCGCAGTTCCATAGATTTGATTTATAGTCGGCATCGCCCTTATTTAGCAACTTTTCCTGTCTTTAGTACTGCTGAGGAGTCGGAAATCAGGTAAAATGCGCGCGTTTTTCCCTGTGAACCGGCACGATAGACACCGACACGATATAGAGAGGTTTTGTGAGTAAAATGAGTTTATATACTGACTACTTAAAAGAAATTGAGCTTCGAGAAAAAGAGCTCGGCTTACACCCCAAACCCATCGATAGCGCCGATCTGCTGGCCGAAATCATTGAGCAAATTAAAGATACTGCTCATGAGCATCGTGCAGACTCGCTACAGTTTTTTATCTACAATATTCTGCCGGGCACCACTAGTGCGGCTGGCGTGAAGGCTAAATTCCTCAAGCAAATTATCCTTGGCGAAGAATCCGTCGAAGAAATTACGCCTAAGTTTGCGTTCGAACTACTTTCACACATGAAGGGCGGCCCTTCTGTTGATGTACTTCTCGACTTGGCTCTTGATGATAACCAAGAAGTTGCAAAGCCTGCTGCAGAAGTACTAAAGACTCAGGTTTTCCTTTATGAAGCCGACACCGATCGTCTAGAAGCAGCCTATAAGGCTGGCAACGAGCTTGCTAAAGACATTCTTAAAAGCTATGCCAACGCTGAGTTCTTTACCCAGCTACCAGATATCGACGAAGAAATTAAAGTTATTACTTATGTTGCGGGTGTGGGCGATATTTCTACTGACTTGCTTTCTCCAGGCAACCAAGCGCACTCTCGCTCTGACCGTGAGCTACACGGCCAGTGCATGATTACACCTGAAGCACAGCAAGAAATTCGCGACATGCAAGCCCAGCATCCAGATAAGAAAATTATGCTTATCGCAGAGAAAGGCACCATGGGTGTTGGTTCTTCGCGTATGTCTGGTGTGAATAACGTAGCTTTATGGGCTGGTAAGCAAGCAAGCCCATACATTCCATTTGTGAACATCGCACCTGTTGTTGCTGGTACCAATGGTATCGCACCGATCTTTTTAACCACTGTCGGCGTAACTGGCGGTATCGGTCTTGACCTTAAAAACTGGGTGAAGAAAGTTGATGCTGATGGTAATACAGTCGTTGATGAAAATGGCGATGCGGTACTTGAGGAAACCTACTCTGTTGCCACTGGAACAGTGTTAACTATCAACACCAAAGAGAAAAAGCTCTACAACGACGGTCAAGAGTTGTCTGATGTATCTGACGCTTTCACGCCACAAAAAGTGGAGTTCATGAAAGCCGGTGGTTCTTACGCCGTTGTTTTTGGTAAGAAGCTTCAAACATGTGCAGCTCAAATTTTAGGTGTTGATGCTCCTCAGGTTTACGCGCCATCTAAAGAGATTCCTGCTGCAGGCCAAGGCCTTACCGCTGTTGAGAAAATCTTCAACCGCAACGCGGTTGGTACGTCTACTCAAGAAAATCTACTCACCGGTTCTAATGTTCGCGTTAAGGTGAACATTGTTGGTTCACAGGACACCACTGGCCTGATGACCTCTCAAGAACTTGAGTCCATGGCGGCTACTGTTATCTCTCCAAGCGTTGACGGTGCTTATCAGTCTGGCTGTCACACTGCTTCTGTATGGGACAAGAAAGCTCAGACCAATATTCCACGTCTCATGAAGTTCATGAATGACTTCGGTCTGATCACTGCGCGTGACCCTAAAGGTGTCTATCATGCCATGACGGACGTGATTCATAAGGTACTTAACGATATCACCGTAGATGACCGCGCCATTATCATCGGCGGTGATTCGCACACGCGTATGTCAAAAGGCGTTGCCTTTGGTGCGGACTCCGGTACCGTTGGATTGGCGCTCGCTACTGGTGAAGCGACGATGGTGATTCCTGAGTCGGTTAAAGTGACGTTCAAGGGCCACATGAAGAGCCACATGGACTTCCGCGACATCGTGCATGCAACACAACTGCAGATGCTAGAAAAGTTCGGCGGCGACAACGTTTTCCAAGGTCGTGTTATTGAAGTTCATATCGGCACCTTGCTTGCTGACCAAGCGTTTACCTTCACCGACTGGACTGCAGAAATGAAAGCCAAGGCTTCTATCTGTATTTCTGATAACGATACGTTGATCGGATCATTGGAGCTGGCTAAGAGCCGTATCCAGATCATGATCGACAAAGGCATGGAGAACTCAGCGAAGACCCTTGCAGGTTTGATCGAGCTAGCCGACAAGCGCATCGAAGAAATCAAGTCTGGCGAAGTACCTGCTCTGGCACCTGACAACAATGCTAAGTACTTTGCAGAAGTTGTCGTTGACCTAGATGCAATTGAAGAGCCGATGATCGCTGACCCTGACGTGAATAATGATGATATCTCTAAGCGTTATACTCACGATGTGATCCGCCC
>JAJFKD010000032.1 GCA_021773405.1 Porticoccus sp. | reverse complement strand
TCTGGCAAAAGAGACCAGGCCGAAGCAGACCGGTTGAACGAGATAAAAAACAGCCTAAGCGATACAGAAAAACAAGCTGTTATCGAAAAAGCTCAGGTATTAAATGAGCGCCAACAACAAAAGGACGATGAGTCGGTATTGCCCAAAGTGGGGTTGGAAGATATTCCACCACAAATGGCCTACGTGGCAGCCACTGAAAAGCGACAACAACCTCTACCTCTCACCACCTATGCCACCGGCACTAATGGTCTGGTGTATCAGCAGGTCGTCCTTCCCCTGCCGGTACTCACCGAACAGCAAATTAACTTATTGCCAATATACAGCAACTGCCTGACCGAACTTGGCGTTGAAGACAAAGACTATCTTGAAACTCAGCTGTGGCAATCAAGAATCTGTGGTGGCATCCATGCCTACGCCAGCGCTCGAGGTAAACCGAACGATGAGCAACAACTTTCAGGGCATCTAACCCTTTCGGCAAAAGGCCTGGCTTCAAATCAATCTGCCTTAACCGAATTGATGCAGTGCTCATTGGAACAGGTACGTTTCAATGAGTTACCCCGGATAAGAGAACTCATTGCACAAACCAGGGCCCAACGTGAAATGAGTGTAACGGGTAGCGGCCATAGCTTAGCCATGACTGCAGCCTCAAGTGGCACTAGCCCCGGGGCGAAGCTAACCCATCTATGGGGTGGCCTTGAAGGTATCCGACAAATTAAACAACTGGATAATGATCTTGGCAATAATGAAGCAGCGGTAGCAACATTGGCAGAACAGCTTTCAGAATTACACCAACTGATTCTGACCGCCCCTCGTGAGTTTTTATTGGTGGGTGAAGCAGAGAGATTGGCCAACTACCAGCAAGCGCTTGAGCAACGTTTTAACCCGGTCAGTAATCCTGATTTCCAGGCCTTTAGCCAACCTGAGCTACATCAGCAAATAAACGAACTATGGAAAACCAGTACCCAGGTTAACTTTTGTTCGAAATCCTATCCCACTGTCGCCATGTCCCATCCAGATGCAGCAGCATTAACGGTACTGGGCGGGTTCCTGCGCAATGGCTATCTACATCGTGCTATTCGTGAACAAGGTGGTGCCTACGGTGGCGGTGCGGGACAAGACAGTAATATTGCAGCCTTCCGTTTCTTCTCCTACCGTGACCCTCGCATTGAAGGCACATTGAACGACTTTGATGAATCACTGCGTTGGCTTCAGAACGAAAGCCATGATTGGTCGCAGGTGGAACAGGCAATTCTAGGTGTCATCAGCTCCATCGATAAACCCGGCTCACCAGCAGGTGAGGCAAAGCAAACCTTCCATACTGAGATCTATGGCCGTACCCGTGAAGTGCGTGAACAGTTCCGCAATCAGGTCAGAGAAGTAACATTGGCTGATTTACAAAGGGTTGCTGCCGCCTATCTTACTAACGACAAAGCGAGCACTGCAGTGATCACCAATCCGGAACAGGCTGCCATTGCAGATAGCCTCAAACTAAACCCGATTGCGCTCTAATTGTGCCCTTAAATAGTAGACAGATAAAAATAGATGAGTGATTCACGGGACAAGATATACGCCACACCACAACTGGACATTGCGGGCTTCCGCTTTGACCAGGCGGTGGCCTCGGTTTTCCCCGATATGATCAAACGATCAGTTCCCGGTTACGAAACTATAATTGCCATGACCGGCACCCTGGCAGAACGCTATGTTCAACCCAACAGCCGTTGCTACGATTTAGGTTGTTCGTTAGGCGCCTCCAGTATTGCCATGCGCCACCACATCCAACAGCCGGGTTGTGAAATCATCGCTGTCGACAATAGCGAAGACATGCTGAAACAATGCCGGGCTGTTTTGCAGCAAGATCAAAGTAATAGTGAGGACTCTTCCGTAGAATCCTCTCCCACAGAATCTGCTCCCATAAAACATACGCCGGTAGAATTAGTCTGTGGCAATATTGAAGACATTCCTATCGTCAATGCCAGCATGGTAGTTCTTAACTTTACCCTGCAATTTATTCCACTTGAGCAACGTGCCAAATTACTGCATAAAATAGCCGATGGCCTGTTACCCGGAGGCGTTCTAGTGCTGTCGGAAAAAGTGGCATTTACTGATCAGCAACACCATGAATTGATGATCGATCTACATCACAACTTCAAACGCGCCAACGGTTATAGTGACCTGGAAATCAGTCAGAAACGTTCAGCACTTGAAGACGTACTGATGCCGGAAACCCTGGAAGTTCATCGCCAACGATTGCGCCAAGCTGGTTTCAGCAGTGTGGATGTCTGGTTCCAATGTTTTAATTTTGCGTCGCTTATAGCTCTGAAATAAACCACAAATGCTGCCAACCAAATCCCAACATATCGACTTTTCTAGCGTACTCACAGCCATGGCCGATGGCCCTCTCGCGGACTGGGCAAAAATACTGCCAGAACATCTTAAGAGCGCCATGACCGTAGAACGCTGGGGTGACTTACCCGCTTGGCAGCAGGTTTTAGACAATCTGCCCCATATAGCGCCATCAGACATAAACCTAAAAAATGGTGTGACCATTGGACAGCCCAATGATTGCGATGACAACACCCGAGAGCAGCTAAAAAACGTCTTAATGGGATTGCACCCCTGGCGCAAAGGCCCCTACGATTTATTTGGTCTACACCTGAACACCGAATGGCGCTCCGACTGGAAATGGGATCGGGTACTTCCCCATCTCGCGCCGTTGAAAGATCGACTGATTCTGGATGTGGGATGCGGCAATGGTTACCACTGCTGGCGCATGCTTGGGGAAGGCGCTAATAGAGTGATTGGCATAGATCCATCGAATAAATTTGTCCATCAGTTTTATGCCCTCAAGCACTACTTACAACGGGCACAAAAAGCATTACCTGTGGATGTGCTGCCCGTAGGCATTGAACACTTACCCGCTGAATTAAGGGCCTTTGATACCGTGTTTTCCATGGGCGTGCTCTACCATCGCCGCTCACCCATGGATCACCTAAGGGAATTAAAGGATTGTTTGCGACCCGATGGGCAACTGGTGCTGGAAACACTGATTATCGAGGGTGAATTAGGTGAAACATTAGTGCCAGAAGGCCGTTATGCCAAAATGCGTAATGTCTGGTTCTTACCCAGTGTTGAGACCATGCTTTCCTGGATGAGAAAGTGCGGTTTGAAAAATCCTAGGGTGGTAGATATCTGTAAAACCAGTGCCGAAGAACAACGCTCAACCGATTGGATGACCTTTGAGTCATTGCCAGACTTTTTAGACCCAAATGATGATTCCCTTACTGCTGAAGGTCACCCAGCGCCCATACGAGCTGTATTTCTGGCTGAAGCTTAAAACTTGTTCTTGGCCTTCTAACACCTCGCTCTCCCTCTGAATTTTGGACAGCCTGACATCGCTCCGGCATACCATCTGTTCGATTGTTACTTATCGTTAAAGATGATGTAGTATTTCATCCAAGAACTAGGATTTGATGGTTGTTGGGCTAAACGATAAACAGCCAATAAGCCAAAAACGTTACTAAGGAATGGTAAAGATGTCATATCACCCCCTTCAAAAACCTATCTATACGTCCAGTATAATTTTTTCCGTGACTATCAGCCCTTATTATGATGCCGAAGGCGTCATAAATAGACTATTAAATATCAAAGACTGACATGCAAGCAATATCCGCACTACTAATAATACTATTCGCCATAGCTTATATGCTGTTTATGGCAACTCTTCCGAGCATATTTATACTCGCTGTATGTTTAGCCATTTATAAAGTATTTTCCATCCTGAATCTCAAAAAAATCGTAAGCATCCCAGTTATTATTATTCTTTCAATAGGATATGGATTTAACGAGAGGCTTATCAGTATTGGGCAAGAATTATTTGCAAAGGATATTAACTATAAAAACACCAGTAAAAAAATAAATCTAACAGAAAATGACTTAATTAGCTTTAGCACCAATATTTCGGATATTAAATTTAAAGAGGGCATATTTGACAGTGTTTCATATCACTGCAACGAAGGGGTTGGCTGTGGCTACAGAAGACCAAAAGTAGTAACTGAAAACGTAAGAGAAAATATATTAAATACGGGATTAAAGCTAACAAGTAAGGAAAGTAATACTATCCACCTTGAAGTCACAGAAGAAATGGATGGTGGCGTCGCATTTTATCAGTTGCATTTAAAACAAAACGGAGAGGTGGTTGCTCAGGAAAAACATCGACGCAGGAAATACCTAGGTGGCGAAGAATATATTTTTTATCCACACGACGACGATTTTAAAGGCTATGAAAGATATATATTTTCAAATACATTATGGGATATTCTTTTAAGAGCAGCATTCAATGAAAAACAAGAGCCATTCCTTTTAAACTTTATTAGCAAGAATATATCTATATCACTTGCCAAAAAGGACGAAACGACATTTCTTTCAAAAGTAATATCTGAAATTGAATTAAATAATATATACATCATCGACAGCTACCCTAATATTTACCATCCTATAGGTTGTGAGGGTAAAGATATAGATAGAAGTATTCTTGTTAAGGATAATAAGAGATATACGACATTAACCCTGCTGGCCGAAGAACCCCCTATAAGAATCATCGAGGAATATCACCACCTAAACAAGATAATTTGCAGTACTGATAATATTTATTTTGTTTACTTGTCTAAAGCTAATCCTAATATAAAGGTTTCCAGATATACCTACAAAGGTAAGCATCTAGTTACTGAGCATATAACTACACCTAAACTCAAATGGAATGGAAATCCAAGAATATCCTATTTTGAACACACTGAGAGTGTGTACACTATCGAGATAAAGGAATACGTAGGTAAATATAAAAAATCCGATAATTCGATTATATTATACGCTACTAAAAAGAGTTCTTAACAAGTCAAGCAAGCGGGGCACCGTAACTGGCATCTCATCCTGAGGTGTTAATCATCTATCTCAACCACCGGCGTATCTAACCCAAATTCTTGATGCACCTGAACACACCAACGATTTAACCGTTCTGTGGAAAGGTCTGATTGTTGGTCTTCATCCAAGGCCAAGCCCATAAACAGGGTTTTTCCCTCAACTTTTATTTCTGCCTTGGACGCATCGTAATCGTAGCCTTCGGTGGGCCAATAGCCGATGATTTTATCGGCCGTTTTAATCACTACGTCGTGGAGCATACCCATGGCATCCAGGAAGAAGTCACCATAGCCAAACTGATCACCCAATCCTACAAATGCCACGGTTTTTCCTGAAAAATCGATGGCTTCCACGTCATCCCAAAAATCTTCCCAGTCGGATTGAATTTGGCCAAAATCCCAGGTGGGAATGCCGAGAATCAATTTGTCATAGTCCATAAACTCAAGCTGGGTAACATCGCCAATATCGTGGACATCCACCACGTCTTCACCCAACCGCTGGGCAATACGGAAGGCAATGGATTCGGTGTTCCCCTCATCACTGCCAAAGAACAAACCGATTTTGGACATTTCTTGATCTGACATTCTTATTCCCGGCCCTTTTGTACTAACACAAGCAGCCTAAACTGATAAAAACAAACGATGAAAATTAGCAGCGCGGATTTTCCCAGCTCTTGCTTCAGGAAACAACTAGAAGTAACGGATCAATGCTTTTTTTTATCGACCAAATAGGGAATTAAAAGTAACGGCTGATTTGCAACTGAATATAGTCATCTCGGCTAAACGAATAGAGTGGTTCATCCTGTTCCGAGTTGGTGATCGCACGAAGGCGCAGTTCTACGGACACATTGTCACCAAACCGCCGCTCAGCCTCTACATTAAAAAATGTTTCCGAGGTCTTTTTATCCACCACGACACCCGCTAACAGGGCAGTATCCTGGGTATCAT
>JAJFKD010000031.1 GCA_021773405.1 Porticoccus sp. | reverse complement strand
TTGCCTATCCAGGGAAACTTTGTAGTAGATCGGGATTTAATCATTGAACCGGGACATTATCAGCTTGATAGCTTTGTGATTAATCAAGGTGCTACTCTGTCTTTTCTTCCCGATTTTGATAAGGAAACGGTTGTATTTGAGGTTAGGGATGACATTAAGATATTTGGCTCAATGATTTTGGGTGGTTACAGCCTAGAATTAAAAGGACTAGGGACTCTATTGGCTGAAGGAAGTCGTATAGAGCAAGATTCTTCTTTCATAATAATTACAGATACAGGGTATACCATTACAGGGGGAGAGATCACAGTTCGTCAATCTAAAAATCTTGTAATAAAACCAATAGATATACCTTTAGCTATTGATCAACCAAGTGTTATCACTTTGCAAACAGTACCTGCCCCCTCAAGTATTCTGCTTACACTGTTGGGCTTGTGTACTCTATTTATTGCCAGATATTGGCAACCAATATTAAAGAGTTAATTGATAAGGGGAATATGGCCACCCCATTGATTTTCTTTTCATCTATGGCTTTGTTCTACAGCTTGCCTATTTGTCGGCCTGGATTGGTTGATTAATGCCTTGCTGGTCGATCAGCCAACGGTAATTTCCAGTGCTACATTCATAAACTTTTGGTGTCCTGAATTTACACTGTACTGAGAGGGAGCAAATGAGGAGTGAGATGAAGTATTGGGATCTCTATCCAATGATTAAAAGCACTGTTTTAATCTGGGAATGCCAGCAATGGCATAGCTATAAACAAGTACGCCTTATTCGTGTGAGTATTAATTAGCTATACACTCACTGTTGTAATATTCAATGGTTGCACCTCGACCAATTTGCATGTGCATTTTTTTCCTTATGCATTCGTTTGAGAAGCACATGCTAACGTTGCCAAAAAACTACTAATGCCGATTAGTTGACGGTGATATTTTGTATTGGGAAGATGTTGATCTATAAATAAATTCAAGGAGCTGCTTGTTGTAGATAACCCCATATAGAATAGGCTTTTAATAACAAATGACATTTGAAAATAATAGCGAAACAAACTATCTATAGCCGTTGTAGTACCCTGTTACAAGGAGCGCCATAAAATCTTGGTCACACTTTCAGAAGTGCCTGATTTTATAGACAAAATATTTTGTGTTGATGATAACTGCCTGGAAAATACCGGCGATTATATCGATCAAAACTGTTCTGATAATCGAGCTCAGGTATTGCGTAACCCTAGGAATAAGGGCGTTGGTGGTGCGATGGTAACAGGCTACGAAGAGGCACTGAAATGTGGAGCAGATATTGTTGTTAAGATTGATGGCGATAGACTGCTTGCTTACCTTCATAGCTTACTAGATTACGCTAACGAGATTTAGATTACTCCCGTTTGTATCCCAAGGTTTTATCTTGGATTTTGGGTAGGAAATAATCCGTTGGGTTTATGGGGGGGGGAAGATGGTACAGAGGCCGGACTCGAACCGGCACACCCGTGAAGGCGGGGAATTTTGACATTAATCTACCATCTTTCGATACTAGCCAGACTATATCATCACCCTAATATACGTAGGGGCAAGACGCTGTTTCACTTGGGCTCTAATCCAAGCTACTTCCTGTTATTAAGCCATCTCGCAACAGCTCAGGTAGTCGTTGAACCTTCCGTCTCAGACGGCTTGGCTGCTGATTGTCCTATCTATTTCTAGACTTAGATTTTCCAGTAATTCATCCAGTTTTTCTCACTCGCGATTGCTTGCGAGGGGGACTCAGTTTTTTAAAGACACTGGCTTTCGCTTATCCCCTGTGCCTACCAATTTCACCACCCTAGTACTACCTGAATTTGGCATCAAAGTCCCTATTTTGCGTTCCACAGAAGCGACAATTTTAGACTATGAAAGACAAGATGGTTAGCGGCCAGCAACAAAAAAACTATTTAAGAATCAATTCCTTAAATGGTCTCTCGTGGTCTTTTGATGTATTTCAAAATGGTGCCCAGGAGAGGACTTGAACCTCCACGCCCTTGCGAGCACTAGCACCTGAAGCTAGCGTGTCTACCAATTTCACCACCTGGGCTTTGCTAAAATATTGCTGCTTTAGCGAAGGTGGCGAACTATAGTAATGGTCTTGGCAATTGTCAATTCCAGGTGGATAAAAACACTGATTAATGGAGTAGGAGTCAGTGTTTAGGATATACAGTTACGTCCATTATTTTTGGCTTCATATAATGCATTGTCCACCCGGCGAATAAGTTCTTCATCTGTTTCTCCAGGCCTATATGCTGCTATCCCAATGCTGAGATTGGGTGAGATGGGGCAGTTGGGTATTTCAGATACTTCTTTATTGAGTGAATCCATGATGCGCTTTGCTGCTTTGTGGGCACCTTCGAGATCGGTGTTTGGCAGTACGAGTAGGAATTCATCACCGCCATAACGGAATGGAAGGTCAGACTTTCGAAGCTGACTCTGTATGGCTTTCGATACATGGCGAAGTACTTCGTCTCCCCCCATGTGCCCAATACTGTCATTAATACTTTTAAAGTGATCGATATCAATCATCATGACAGCAAGGTCAAAATTATAGCGTTGCGCGCGTTCAGCTTCTTTTGGAAGTAGCTCTTCTAAAGCGGTGCGATTCATGACACCGGTTAGACCATCCTGAAAAGCTACTTTTTCCAGAGATTGGTGGTCAATGGCATTTTTTAAGTAATGAACAATAATGCCCATACTTTGTTCGTGGGTGAGTAAGTCCTGCTCTGTAAATTTTTTGGAACTACTAATTGTAATTTGCCCAAGATAGTTTTGTTCCAGGCGAAGCATATAGTTGGCTTTGTGGGCTTTGGTGCTACCAGCGCTGAAAGTAATATTTTCAACGGGGTGGAGGTAATCAATTCCACCAACTAATTGCTTTTCACTAAGCCAGCCAAAAAAGCGATTGATCAAGGTGCATGTGTCCAGAGTACCCAGTAGTCGTTGGTGAAGCTGGAGCTGCTCTCTTTCTGAAAGCAGTTGATGACTTTCAAGTGACTCAATGGGAGCGCTAGCTGGTTGTTTGGTGGCCAGGCTAGCTGTTTTTATTGATGCAACTTTTTCCATAAGAACGCCATTTATTTTGTATCTACGATTATTCAGCAAATACTGTGCCAAATCCATTTAATGACTTTTGGCAGCATATTCGGTTGTTTTTGGAGAATGATCGGTACAAATTTGTAGGAAATAATTTTTTCGACAAATTTATGGCGGTTGTTTTGGTGGGTTTTATGAAATAATTTTTTTAACGTTATAAATTTGACACTCAAAAATTAAAGAAGAAATAATCAACGCAAAGAAGTAATTGTGAACACTTTATTGGGTGGCAGATTATTCGGTAATAAGGACCTACAGCGTCATATCAGTTCTAATATTATGACGTTGCAGTTTCATAAGGAGTTTGTGAAGTTGTTTTTCTGCGGGAAAACTGAGTTGGCAAAATTCAACGCCAGCTTTAGTTATGTCCGTTTTTGTGGAGTATTGATAATGTTTTATGACGGCTTTGCAAGCCAAGGGTGATGATTGGGCAATTTGTATATTGCAATCGATGACATTGCAGGTTTCGAGTGGAATATGATTTCCTCTGATACGAATACAAGCACCACTTTGAGATATATTTTCAAGCGTGGCTTCACAAAATTCTTCTGGTGGGATAGCTATTCTAATGGGTTGGCTTTCAGCCAATTTGAGTTGAATGCGAAAACCTGATCGTTTTTCCAAATAGTCAATACGGGTAGGTAGGCTGATTTGATGGCAGTGGAAGCCTGAATCATCAATTGAATAACGTATGTGTTCTGAAGTGAATCGGTACGAAATATTTTTATGGCTGATTCTGATATTCAGGTTTTGGCCAGGTTTAAAAAGTTCGTTTCCTGTTAGAGGCATAACCTGGTCAATGTATAAGCTGTTGCCCTCAATTCTTAATATAAAAGAAGTGAAAAAATCTTTGACCCCAGGGGGGGAAACGGAAAGCATGCAGCGAGAATCGATAAGTGATTCTAGTGTTGACACTATCGTTTCCGGAGATTCAATTGTTTCGAGAGATTCAACCATTGTGGTTTATTCCATTAAAGCCGGTTGAGTGTGGTCGTTTCTCAGGCTTTCCCCAGAATACGCCCTTCAGTTTGAGTGACAGAGTCCCCTTGTCCAGAGTAGGTGGAAGGTTTGCTATCGGCTTGACGAAGTATGTCCAGAGCATTTCGAGTGTATTGTTGTTTTTGTAAAATTAATTTGCCGTTGGTGCGATTTGCAGTTTGACACTGTTCTGCAATGACATGCAATTGGTTTAAGGTGGTTAACAGCTGAGCCTGATTTGAGTATTTGGTAATGAGCTTGTTTAACTCGATTTCTTCGGCACTTTTACCATTGACAGTAACAACGTAATTCTGTCGAGCGATGGTGGTTTCAGCTTGCTTAGCTAATGCATTATTTTTTTGCAGGGTTGCAATTTCAAGGGCTTCAACATCAGTACCTATTAGTGCACCGTATTCCTGATGAATTGTCGTCAATAGGTTTTGAAGGCTGGTGAGTTCGTTGTTCAATAATGTGGTGAACTGTTGTTCTTCTGTCATTGTCTGCAACTTAATATCTTAAGTAAGATCTTTTTCAATACTTAGAAGGCTGTCGACAATTTTTTCGGGGTTGATTTGGTAGGTTCCCTCGGCAATCGATGCCTTAATGGTGTCAACTCGAGAATTATCGATATCAGGAATGTTGGCGAGACTTTCTTGTAGCTTTAACATTTCTGATGCCGTTGTTGTAAAAGTCACCGTATCACTGCTTGTAGCAGTTGTTTTGTCCGAAGTGTTTTTCACTCGGGCATCACCTGACACTTGGTTCGTTTGCTGTGAACCTTGATTTAGGTCAGTTCTCGGTGCTCTGATATTCATCGTGTTCTCTGTTGGATCCATAAATTTTATAACCTACTAATAATAGTATCGGCAGCAAACCCAAAATCTTTAGTGAAACTGTTCATTATGAAGTCTCCCATTATTATGGCACGCTAACAGTACCGTCGGCATTAGCAATTCCTTCAATTTTTTGACCAGAGCTCAAATTGGTTACTTTTACGCGCTCACCTACAGCTGCATCTTTCAATGCTTTGCCTTGCATGCGTACTTTAAGTCCACCATTGCCTGAAACCAATAACACTTGCTGACCTCTAGCAATGACTTTGGGCGCTCTTAATTGGCTCGGTTTAATGGCTGAACCAGCATTGAGAGCTCGGGTAATTTCCATTCCAATAATTTGATCAGGGTCGAGAATAATACCTTGAGTGTTAGCTGTGCCAGCAGGTTGGTTGATCATTTCAAGGTCACCTTCCGTTATTAAGCTGTGCCTAGGCATGGGGCGCCTAAGCACAGGGATAGCTGTTCGAGCATTGACTTGTGCCCGAGCATAAATGGTCCAAGACTTTTCTCCTGAGCATCTAACACCGACACTGACTGCACCTAGAATATTGCTTCCTGGCGGGAAGAAAGTAGACAAAGGCTCACTACATTCTGGCAGCCTTAAACGATTATCCAGAGGGCGAACGTTAACATCGACATTGTTGTACCCCTGTTTTTCTGCTTTCAGAGTGCTGGCCGCTGCAACAGCAGATGTGATGGCATCTAGTGGTTGTACTGACATTTCTGCAGCTGCCCATGAAGTGAGGGCTACGTACGCAGTTATACCTAGTAAAAACCGTTTGGCGTGCCAAAAAATTGTCATTGTTTGCTCAAAAATTGCGTTTAGTTGCCTTTAGTTAGTATTTAAGCATCTTTCATGCCAGTTAAATTTTTAGACTTTATTGGAGCGGCAAGCATTGCCGCTCGGGATATTGATTGCCGCTTTTTATACGTAAAATATTAGATTTTATTTTGTAACTATTTGAAATATATAAATTAATTTTTTTGGCATGGATTGTGTATTGATGAAAGGTAAATGATTTAAGCAAAGGTATGTGGCAATGGGTTTGATTGATAAGGCATTTGGTGCATCTCCTGAGGCATTGGCCATTTTGTCAAAGCGTTCAGAGTTGATTGCAGCTAATTTGGCCAATGCTGATACCCCAGGGTACAAGGCAAAGGATATCGATTTTCGTGATGCACTTGCTCAGGCTCGGGGTGAGGGTAACGGAATGACAGCTACCAACAAAATGCACATGGGTGTAAATGGTTACGATCAGTCGGTTCGTTACCGGGTGCCATCTCAGCCTTCGTTAGATGGCAATACTGTGGAAACAGATCGTGAGCATTCTGCTTTCATGGAAAATTCCATTCGCTATCAAGCGAGTCTTAATTTTGTGGATGGCAAGATTAAATCGATCTTGCTGGCATTGAGAGGAGAATAATTATGAGCCTGTTTAATGTATTTGATATTTCGGGTTCAGCATTATCGGCACAAAGTGTTCGGCTTAATGCGATATCCAGTAACTTGGCTAATGCCGAAGTAGTCAGTAGTAGTGAAGCATCAGCTTATCGTGCACGTTATCCCGTTTTTTCCTCAGCGTTAGAATTTGCTATGGATGACCAGAAGGGTGTAGGTGTTCGAGTGGATGGCATGGTGGAAAGCAACATGGTTCCTCGTAAGGAGTTTTCACCGACGCATCCCATGGCCGATGAAGAGGGCTATATCTATATGTCCAATGTGAACTCTGTAGAAGAAATGGCCAACATGATTTCAGCGTCCCGTTCTTATCAGAGCAGTGTTGAAGCAATGAATACAACCAAGCAACTTATTATGCGGACCCTAAACCTGGGACGTTAGTTGGCAACTTGAATTGGTAAATAGGAGATAAGTATGACATCACAAGTAAATTTGGCTGAGTTGTTTCCTTCTACAGCGCCATCTACTACCGCGACTAATAATACCAGTGAATTGGGGCAAGATGATTTCATGGAGTTGATGATTGCTCAGTTAGAGAATCAGGACCCAACTAACCCACAAGATAATACTGAATTCCTTGCGCAGATTGCTCAATTTAGCACGGTTTCTGGTGTGCAGGATTTGGTTGATGGATTTGGCAGCTTGTCTTCTGTTCTTTATGCCAATCAGGCGCTTGAAGCTGCAGGGCTAGTTGGTCGTCAGGTTGTGACCGATAGCAATCTAGGTTTGCTCAAATCAGATCAAACATTGGATGCAACCTTGGATATTCCTGCTAATGCCACCGGGGTGACGTTGTATATACAAGATGCCAGTGGCAGTTTGGTTCATACCCAAGCCCTGGGTCCAGCATTACAAGGTGATTTAAAAATCCAATGGGATGGTATGAATGCAGAAGGGCAGGCTTTGCCTGAAGGGCAGTATCGAATCAGCGCTGAAGCAGTTATGGGTGGTCAAAATAGTGCTATATCAGTTTATACCCATAACCAAGTGGATTCTGTAACAGTAGATGGTTCGGGGACAGGAATACTGTTGAATTTGGATGGGGGTGCCCAGGTGGGCATGTCTGGCGTTAAGAGCTTTTTATAATAATTTTAGTTTCTCTTTATAGTCTTTATTAGGAGTAAGGGTTATGGCATTTGATACCGCAGTATCAGGAATTAAGGCAGCAACAGCAGACCTTGGGGTTATTGGTAATAATGTTGCCAACAGCTCTACCACAGGATTTAAAACGTCTCGAGCAGAGTTTGCTGATGTATACGCAACAAGCTTGCTTGGTGCAGGGGGGAACGCTATTGGTAAGGGGGTAACCCTTGCGAGTGTTACTCAGGAATTTACCCAGGGGAATATCAGTTTCACAAATAATGCCCTTGACCTTGCGATCAGTGGAAATGGTTTTTTTCAGCTGAGTGATGACGGCGCTGCGTTGTATACACGTGCCGGTAACTTTCAGGTTGATAATGAAGGCTTTATTGTTAACAACGAAGGTCATCGCCTTCAGGCTTTCCAAATTGATAGCTTGGGCAATATTACTGGGCAGTTGGGCGACCTTCAGTTAGATACCTCTTTGATTGATCCTAATCCGACTGGGGATGTTGATATCACATCAAATTTGGACTCTCGAGAAGCTGCCCCGTTAAACCCCTTTGGTGGGCCTTTTGATGCATTTGCAACACCTCCAACTGCACCTGACCCCGATTCATATAACGCGACTACATCTACAACGGTCTACGATGGTTTGGGTAACCCGCATGTGATGAGTATGTATTTCGTAAAAACAGCTACGGCTAACGAGTGGGAAGCGCACACCCTAATTGATGGTGTAACAACATCAGGCCCCGATACCTTGACCTTCCAATCCAATGGTCAGTTTGATCCAACAACGCTGCCAGTAGAGATTAGTGTAGCCGGTTGGGCACCACTGAACTCTGCAGGGCTTCCCTCTGGTGCGGCGGCTCAAACCTTTAATATCGCACTTTCAAATTCCACCCAGTTTGGTGCTGAATTTGCCGTGAGCACAATTAATCAGGATGGCTATACTACAGGCCAGCTTAGAGGGTTGGAAATTGATGACACTGGGGTGGCATTTGCTCGTTATACCAATGG
>JAJFKD010000004.1 GCA_021773405.1 Porticoccus sp. | reverse complement strand
TAAAGCTCTTTGCAGCTATTAAGCCAGAATGTATACAAAGATAAACAATCCAACCCATACCACATCAACAAAGTGCCAGTACCAGGATGCTGCTTCAAAACCGAACTGATCTTCAGAGTTGAAATGACCCTTAAGTCCACGAAGGAATTGGATCAGCAACATGATAGTACCCATGGTTACGTGAGCACCGTGAAAACCGGTCAACATAAAGAAGGTGGTTCCGTAGATACCGGACTCAAGGGTTAAACCCATGTGTTGGTATGCGTGGATGTATTCTTCCACTTGTAACACCAGGAAGATCGCACCTAGAGCAACTGTAATACCTAACCACAAGTTAAACTTGCTACGGTTGTTATTTTTGATTGCTGTGTGAGCAATATGAACCGTAAAACTAGACGTTATTAGAACGATAGTGTTCCACAGTGGCAGCCAGCCAAGTAGCTTATCCCAACCAGGGAAGCTCATATTTTGTTCTGGACCCATAAACTGAGCAGCTTCACCATTGGCAACCATATCAGGTGTCGTCATCAGTGGCCATGCCGCCTCAAAATCACCCCAGAGAAGGTTGTTACTCTCAAAGCCACCTTCACTACCCAACCAAGGCAATGCCAAGGTACGAATATAGAAAAGTGAGCCAAAGAATACAGCGAAGAACATTACTTCAGAAAAGATAAACCAGCCCATACCCCAAACGTAAGAACGTTTAAGCTGATCACTGTTCATTCCTGCCATGTTTTCTTTAATAACGAGGCTAAACCAAGAATAAAGAGTAAATGCGAGTATCAAAGCTCCAGCAAAGAAAGCCATGGAACTACCGCCCTTAACCCAGGTTCCTGCGCCTAAAGCAATAAGACCCAGGCCAGTAGCTGCACAAATAGGCAGTTTACTTTGCTCTGGAACGTAATAGCTGCTCTCAGTTGACATTGTATTTCTCCTGTTTCACCGCGCGTTAAAACGCAGTTCAATTCATCAATTCAATAGTGCAAACGGCTCTTTATAATTACTACTATCAGTAGCGTCTGTAGTCCGGCCGGTCACATCAAATAATGTATAGGATAGGGTGATGGTTTTGACTGATCTCGGCAAATCTTTATCCACGATGAACACCAATGGCATATCTGTTTCTTTTCCCGCTTCCAGTGGTTGCTGGTTAAAACAGAAGCACTCTGTTTTATGGAAATATTCAGTAGCATTAAATGGTGTCAAACTGGGAATTGCCTGGGCAACCATATCCCTCGATGTACGATTTTTTGCATAAAATGCGACTTCTGTTGGTGCACCTGGGTGGACTACCACCTCATGAACTTTCGGTGAAAAGTCCCAAGGCATAGCTCCATTATTGGTAGCGATAAACTGAACCTTTACTGTTCTCGTTGTATCAACACCTGCTTCTGTCACCTGATAAGGGCCAGCAGTTTTGCCGCCAATACCAGTTACTTCACAAAATAGATCGTACAGTGGCGGCATTACAAATACCGCAAACAAAAACATGCCGGCTGCTCCGAATAGCAGTTTGACCAGGGTCGTTCTGACCGGGCTAGCCGACATATTTCCTATCCTTACCTTTTATTACTTCACTTCCGGTGGAGTAGCGAATGTGTGGTAGGGCACTGGAGTAGCCAGCGTCCATTCCAAACCTTCGGCACCTTCCCAAGTCTTAGGCTCACTTACTGGTGTGCCAGACCGGATAGTCCGGATAACGTTAAACATAAACAGCAGTTGAGCGGCGCCATAGATAAATGCACCAACACTGGAAATCATATTCCAGTCAGAGAACTGCAAGGCGTAGTCAGCATAACGACGAGGCATACCTGCCAAACCCAAGAAGTGTTGTGGGAAGAACGCAATGTTGAAACCAACAAAGGATACCCAAAACTGGACCTTACCCATGGTTTCGTCATACATCTTGCCACACCACTTAGGCAACCAGTAATAAACCGCGGCAGTACCCGAGAATACTGCACCAGCAACCATCACATAGTGGAAATGCGCAACGATGAAGTAGCTGTCATGATATTGAATATCAGATGGTGCAATAGCCATCATCAAACCGGTGAAACCACCAATCGTGAACAAAATGATGAAAGCAATAGCAAACAGCATGGGCGTTTCAAAAGTCATCGATCCCCGGAACATGGTACTGATCCAGTTAAAGATTTTCGCCGCTGTAGGAACAGCAATCAACATCGTGGCATACATAAAGTAAAGTTCGCCACCAATTGGCATTCCCACCAAGAACATATGGTGAGCCCATACGATAAAAGATAGGAAGGCGATCGATGCCGTTGCATAAACCATAGAGCTGTAACCAAACAGTGGCTTACGGCTGAAGGTTGGAACAATGTGAGAGATCACACCAAATGCTGGCAGGATAATAATGTAAACCTCAGGGTGACCGAAGAACCAGAACACATGCTGGAACAAGACGGGATCACCACCACCAGCTGCACTAAAGAAGCTGGTACCAAAGTTAATATCCATCAACATCATGGTTACTGCACCAGCTAATACTGGCATAACAGCAATCAATAGGAAGGCTGTGATTAACCATGTCCATACAAACATAGGCATTTTCATCAACGTCATGCCAGGTGCACGCATATTCAATACAGTGGCAATAATGTTAATAGAACCCATGATGGACGAAGCACCCATAATATGAACACCAAAAATAAAGTAGTTCACTGTATCGGGGGCATAGGTCGTTGAAAGCGGTGCATAGAATGTCCAACCGAAGTTAGGAGCACCACCTTCCATAAACAGCGTGGAAGCCAAAAGCGCAAACGCAAATGGTAGAATCCAGAAGCTGAGGTTGTTCATGCGTGGCAGTGCCATATCTGGTGCACCGATCATCATCGGAATCATCCAGTTAGCCAGACCAACAAAGGCCGGCATGATGGCACCAAATACCATCACCAAGCCATGCATGGTTGTCATTTGGTTAAAGAATTCGGGCTTAATAATTTGCATGCCTGGCTCAAAAAGCTCGGCGCGGATAACCATTGCAAAAAAGCCGCCCAACAGGAACATAGCAAAGCTGAACCAGAGGTAAAGCGTACCGATGTCCTTGTGGTTAGTGGTAAAAAGCCAGCGGCCAATACCTTTAGCGGGACCGTGTGCCATGACTTAATCCTCCCTTATTGACCTTGTTTGAATTTGAGAATGTCGATGGGCTGAACCACATCACCAGTGTCATTACCCCAAGCATTACGCTCATAAGTAATGATGGCTGCCAGATCCACTTCTGAAAGCTGACCACCAAATGCCTGCATCGCTGTACCAGCCACACCATTGACAACAACATCAAGGTGATTTGCCACTGGGCCAACTGCCGCAGAACCTTCTTTCAAGCCTGGGAATACACCGGGAATACCTTCACCGTTACCCATGTGACAAGAGGCACAAGAGCGATCATAAGCTTCTTTACCCTTAGCCATCAGCTCTTCTTTAGTAAAGGTTTTCTTAGCCAGCTCACGAATTGCAGCAACCTCGGCTTTCTTCTCACCCAACCAAGCGTTGTACTCTTCTTTTTCGAGTACATTGACTACGATAGGCATGAAAGCGTGGCCTTTACCACAAAGTTCCGCACACTCACCACGGTAAACACCTGGCTCTTCGACGAAAGTCCAGCTCTCAGTGACATAACCGGGAATAGCATCTTTCTTCACACCAAAGTCAGGTATCCACCAAGAGTGGATAACATCTTTTGCTGTAAGCAAAAAGCGTACTTTAGTTTTAGCTGGGATCACCAGAGGCTCAGTCACCTCCTGGAGATAGTACTGGCTCTTTGGTGCAGTGTTGTAAATTTCAGACTCTGGCGTAGACAGCTCGCTCATAAAGGCGACATCTTCGCCCAAATACTCATACTGCCACTTCCACTGATAGCCAGTGATTTTAATGTCCATCTCAGCTTCAGATGTGTCATAAGCCTGAATAATAGTTGAAGTTGCAGGAATGGCCATCACCACAAGAATTAATGCAGGAATGACAGTCCATACTACTTCAGCTGTTGTATTTTCATGAAAGTTTGCAGCAACTGCGCCACGTGATTTTCGATGTGCATACATGCTGTAAAACATGACACCAAAAACCCCAATACAAATAACCACACAAATCCAAAAAATGATCATGTGAATCTCGTAAATTGCGTTGCTTACAGGGGTTACCCCCTTGGGTAGATTCACCGCCCAACGCTGAGCTTCTTCCGCCAAGGCACTTCCTGAACTAATCAGTGCCAAAACAGGGGCAAGCACAAGCGCGAAAAGCATATTTGCTCTTCTTGACATCGCCCTATCTCCAGTAAATTATCGTTTATATTTTTTTTACCCCCTTGTAAACAACTGGAAAAACCAGTGCCGACAGGAAGCAGGGCGGGAGTATATCAAACTTTAGTCGTAGGGCTCTACTCCATTAGTCAACCTTTTCTGTCAGAATATGAACTCGCAGATAATGTCCATGATATGAATCAACCCCAGAATAAAAAAGTATTGGCCATCGCATTACCGATGACCGCAGCAAGTATCAGTATTCCATTACTTGGTTTAGTGGATACAGCCATCCTGGGTCACCTGGAGCAGGCAACCTACCTGGCCGCTGTGGCAGCGGGCAGTAGTTTGCTAACCATGCTGTTTTGGCTATTTGCTTTTCTTCGGATGGGTAGCACCGGACTAACAGCCAGAGCCTGGGGCGCAGGCAATTACAACCGCTGCCTAGAGTTACTACTGCAATCACTATTACTAGCTCTAATACTCGGTATTACGCTGGTAACTATGCAACAACCCCTGCTAAAAGCCATTCTGAATTTAATCAAACCTTCTGATGAAGCATACGGTCTGGCAATGGAATACTGCCAGATTCGCATCTTTGCCGCGCCCGCAACATTGGGAACACTCTGTGCTGTCGGCTGGTTGCTGGGCTTGCAGCGGGTACGAGCCACACTATTTCTCATGTTGTTCACGAATTTGGCTAATATCGGGCTAGATTTCTTATTCATTGTTGGCCTTGATATGAACAGCAGAGGGGCAGCCTATGCCTCACTGACCGCGGAACTACTTGGGTTTTTGGTGGCACTCGCACTGATTATTCAACATGTAAAGGGAATGCACGGCACCATTAATTGGCTTCATTTGAAACAATGGCATAGATATGGAGAATTCTTAAGAATCAACCGCCACCTATTTATTCGAACAGCCTGCCTAGTCTTTACCATGACTTTTTTTACCGCACAGGGAGCGCGACAAGGGGATACTATTTTAGCTGCCAACGCCATTTTAATGCAGCTTCTCCTGCTGGTAGCTTACACTCAAGATGGCTTTGCGCATGCGGCAGAATCTCTTGCCGGTCATGCTATTGGTAGAAACAATCTACCTTCTTTCTACCAAATTTGCCTAGAAACTACTATTTGGGGAATAGGTATTTCCTGTATTGCCTCTCTAGCCTACCTGTTCTTTCCAGAAGCAATCATCTCTATTTTCACTGATCTGCCCTCTGTATCAAAAACAGCTCTTATCTATTGGCCATGGTTAGTCACTTTACCCTTGCTAGGCGTCATTTGTTTTATGGCCGACGGCATTTTTATCGGCTCGGGGAAAACACGAGCAATGCAGGACACCATGCTATTGGCTACCTTCGGCGTTTTTATTCCTTTATGGTTTCTTACTCGCAGCATGGGCAACCACGGTCTTTGGATAGCATACCTGTCATTTCTGAGTATCCGCAGCATTTCTATGGGCGGGATGTTCACTTATTACAGCTGGAAAAAAAGCTGGATGCCCGTCCCCAATCACCAACAAGTTATTGACTGATCATTAAAGCCTGCTTTTTATGCAAAGATGTTCTTTGCCTTTTCATTATCATCAACTAGTTTTGGTATATGGATACCGTTAACATTCGCCAAGCAATTACTGCTGCAAAAACCCATGAAAAAGCAACTGGACAACTTGCCAGCCTATTAAAAGCAAGGGCTCACAACATTCACCACGCTGTTCAACTACCGCCCGAGAACATCGTCCCCGCACTACTGAACTTCATTATTCACTATATTGACCAGGTGCCCGAATTTATTGATGCCGTTGATGCTATCGCCAATGAATGCGATATCGCTGACTACACAGAACCAGTCATCACCATTGCCAAAGAGTTTTTTGTACAACCTCCCAGCTTGATTGATGGTCATAATGGTTTAAACGGATTAATGGATGAGTCTTATCTGGCACACCGTCTTATCGAAGAGGTGAATGATCGGTTTATGTCTTCCTATAACACCCCATTAGTGCCTATGGATATGACACGGTCAAACCTGATCATCCATCACCTGATCGGTGAACCTTTTGCAAACCGGCTTGATCAAGCAGTGCAACTGATTATTGATAACCTGCAAAGCCGAGACCTTGTTTTTGTTCCCGAAGCTTGCAGGGAAGACCGAAGCCAACGTTGGGCAAGTGATTTGCAACGATGGCCGTGCCTGGTGGACAACCTTTCGGTTAATTTACTACTAAACGGACAAACACTCCGGGTAATGATTCATTAGAGCTTGCACAAAAAATTTACCCTTAATTCAATCCTGTTTAATTTAACCCCACTTAATTTAACTTACTGGGATCAACCAATTTAACGGGTTGAACTTCTGCATCTCGCTCCTCTTTACTTTTATTCACACGAGTATTCAGCTCTTTGGGTGCACTTTGTAGGTGCATTTGCTCCTTAAAGCCACAACCCACACACTCCCGGTAATCCTTTTCATTTTCACTGTAAATAGTGAGCTTATCCATTTCACTACAGCGAGGGCATACAGCGCCGGCAATGAAACGTTTTTTAGCTTTAAACATCTTTACGCCTTATCTCACTCTTATCTGATAAAACTTGCTCAATAAAAAGAAGCAACAAAATCATTTGAGGCTTCTATGTGTGCGGCTATTATAACGCCAAGCATTATCAACCATGGAAAAAGTATTATGAGTAACAACGTTCGATCTCACGGGGGCAAAACACCGATATTAGGAGCGCGGGTCTACATAGACCCTGCAGCTACTGTTATCGGAGATACCACACTGGGAGATGATGTATCCGTCTGGCCTGGTGCAGTTATTCGTGGCGATATGCACCGTATTACTATTGGCAAACGCTCCAACGTACAAGACAACGCTGTGCTCCATATTACCCACGCCAGTGATTTCAACCCCAACGGATGGCCATTAACCATTGGCGATGATGTGATTATTGGTCATGGCGCTATTTTACATGGCTGCACCTTGGGCAACCGTATCCTGATAGGGAATGGTGCTATTGTGAATGATGGCGCTATTGTAGAGGATGAAGTGATGGTTGGATCTGGCTGTGTCGTGCCACCAGGAAAGGTACTGGAAACTGGTTATCTGTACGTAGGTGCTCCCGCCAAGCAAGTTCGTGCTCTGACAGAGAAAGAAAAGAACTTTTTCAGCTACTCACCCGGCAACTACGTCAAACTAAAGGATCAGTATCTTGCTGAACAGGCAAAATAGTTTCGTCTTTTGCGGTGGCCGTTAATTGCTTAAGCGAGCTTTTAATTATTCGGACACTATTCGAAAAGGCAAAAAAATTATTGTTTAGCGTTACTGCCCCCTGAGGGCAGTAATAACTTCTTGTGTTTCTGGCCTGGTACCTCGCCATATAGCAAATGATTCCGCTGCCTGTTCAACCAACATACCCAAACCGTCAGCAACTGAAGAAGCACCATGCTGCTGCGCCCAGTTCATAAATACTGTGGGCTCAGATCCATACATCATGTCA
Source organism: Porticoccus sp. (assembly GCA_021773405.1). Lineage (GTDB taxonomy): Bacteria > Pseudomonadota > Gammaproteobacteria > Pseudomonadales > Porticoccaceae > Porticoccus. The sequence continues at coordinate 6,133 of JAJFKD010000004.1, read as the reverse complement.
TAGCAAACAGCGCCTCCCATTAATAAATCGTCAGGAAGAGGGGGGAGCTCACCCGCTAGACTGGCACTGGTGCCATTAATCACTAAATCAAATTGTTGGCCAGGCAACATATCAAAACCACAACCCAGCAAATAACCCATTTCGGCAAAGCCCTTGGACAGTTGCAAGGCTTTATCAATGGTACGGTTAGCTATCACCACATGCTGTGGCAGTAATTCCAGTAATGGCTCTAGTACACCACGAACAGCACCGCCGGCACCCAACACTAAAACTTTTTTACCTTTAATTTCCCAGCCAAGATTTTCCGTCATATCCCTGACCATTCCCACACCATCTGTAGTATCGCCCAAAACAGTCCCATCATCTTGCAAGCTCAAAGTGTTTACTGCGCCGGCGTGACGCGCCCGAGCCGTTAACTTTGCCGCATAACTGTATGCTTCCTGCTTAAACGGTACGGTGATGTTTAAACCTTTTCCGCCAGCAGAAAAAAATTTATCTGCTGCCTCAGCAAAAGCACCCTCATCGACCAACTGCTTTTGATAAGTAATATCTTCGCCTGTTGCTGCTGCAAAGGCTGTGTGGATAGCTGGAGATTTACTGTGCTCTACCGGATTGCCGAACACGGCATAATTGTCAGTCATGGGGTTTACCGTTACCGCTTAAATAAATATATTTATTGTGATGAAAGTGTAGCTGTATTAGGTCCAGCCCTGTTAAATCCAACTCTGAGACTTAAGATAAATATCGTATAGCTCTGCCTCAGTAGAGCCAGGCTCTGGCTGCCAATCATACTCCCAGCGCACTAGAGGCGGCAGTGACATCAGAATAGACTCCGTACGCCCACCCGTTTGCAACCCAAATAATGTACCGCGATCATAAACCAGATTAAATTCTACATAGCGACCACGACGATAAAGCTGAAATTGCCTTTCTCTCTCACCCCAAGCTTCACTTTTACGGCGCTGAACAATTGGTACGTAAGCATCCAGATAACTATCACCCACAGAGCGCATTAAACCAAAGCTCTGCTCAAAACCGGGCTCATTGTAATCATCAAAAAACAAACCGCCGACACCACGCGGCTCGTTGCGATGCTTTAGAAAAAAGTAGTCATCACACCACTGCTTAAACCGTGGGTACACGGCTTCGCCAAAAGGATCGCAGGCAGATTTCGCTGTTTGGTGCCAATGCTGACAATCATCACGGTGACCATAATAGGGCGTCAGATCGTAACCACCCCCAAACCACCATACCGGTTCTTCACCAGGCTTTTCTGCAATGAAAAACCGTACATTGGCGTGGGAAGTTGGAATGTAGGGATTTTCCGGATGCATAACCAGGGAAACGCCCATGGCTTCAAAAGAACGACCGGCTAATTCTGGGCGTGCTGCGGTAGCAGAAGGAGGTAATTGAGTGCCATATACATGGGAGAAATTAACCCCACCCTTTTCAAATACACCGCCATCAGCAATCACTCGGCTGCGGCCACCGCCTCCTTCTTCACGCACCCAGCTATCTTCTTGAAATGAAGCTTGCCCATCTTCAGCCTGCAGACCACGACAAATGCGGTCTTGTAAATTCAGTAAATAATCTTTTACTGCCAATTTATCGGTCATTCTCTATACCTATTGAAGGAAGCATCAGGTGAAGGGAGCTTCAGAAAGTCAGGGTAGGGCAATCCCTGTGTATCAGGTTATTCGTTGTAACCTAGCAGCTGACCAAAAGCATTACCCTAAACGACTTATCAAGAGCGAACAGTTTCACCCGTTATTAAATGTTTTATTGGCGTTGGCTTCTCACTTTTACCCAATAAACCAGGCACCACATAGTCGAGCTGGGTGCGAAAATATAAGTTTACTTTTAATAGGCTTTTGGCGGGAGAAAACCCATGTGGATTTGCTGAAGTAGAGATTAGAGGCCCACCAAATGTGCGACACAACGCCCTGGCAATTGGATGGTCTGTTACCCGAAGAGCCAATGTATCACGCCCCCCTGTAACCCAGGGCGGAGCAACAAAATTATTAGGGACAAGCCATGTTTGTGGGCCTGGCCAGCTGTTTTCTAATTGCTCTAACTGGGGTTGGGATAATCCCACCAAGAATGGATACAGCTGTTTGATATCAGCCGCAATAAGAATTAATCCCATCCCAAGCTGACGGTGCTTCATAGCAAGAAGCCGAGATACAGCATGCTCTGAAAAAGGGTCACAACCCAAACCCCACACAGCTTCTGTGGGATAAGCAATCACACCACCGGTATTTAATACCCCGGTGGCCTGGGTAATCGCCAACTGGTTTGTACGGGAGGATGCCATAACGGTTCTGACTTAACCGTTATTCAGCTTCTCTTGCAACGCGGCATCTTTCTCAATGATAGCTCGTGCATTAGCAGCCCTTTCATCGATCAACCTTTGATGCAAATCAGGATCAGAAACACCCATAATTTGGGTCGCTAAATAGGCCGCATTTTTTGCACCCGCTTTACCTATAGCTACTGTTGCCACAGGGATACCGCCAGGCATTTGCACCGTTGAAAGCAGGGCATCCAATCCATCCAAAGAAGAATTGATGGGTACACCAATTACTGGCTTAAGGGTATTTGCAGACACTGCACCGGCCAAATGAGCAGCCATACCTGCAGCACAAATAAATGCTGCACAACCACGGGCATCAGCATCTTTAACATAATTGTGGGTAGCTTCTGGTGTACGGTGTGCCGAAGAGACTTTTACTTCAAAGGAAACATCAAATTTCCGCAAAATCTCAAAACTGGCTTCCATCACTGGAAGGTCGGAATCAGAACCCATTAGGATCGCAACAAAGGGTTTGCTCATGTTTTACTCTCCCGAAAAAAACGCCGCAGGCTACCCGAATATAGGGACTTTGGCAAATCAGTACGGTCAATGCTTTGTCGAGACGAGACAATATACCTTAAGCCTACTCAAGTCGATCATACAATCCATTTTGATTACTGATTACCCCTTCCAGCTGCAATTCCATTAGCTGGCGGTTCAATTCAACAACGGACAAACCCGTTCTTTCGACTAATGTATCCATATCCACAGGATCAAAACCAATGGCATTTAAAAGCAGTTCGTTCTCGTGCTTATCTGTTTTTATGGGCATATTTGTGGGCATAGAAGGCACTGACGATGGAATAGCTTCTAACGCAGCATGACCCAACATACCCTTAAGTTGTTCCACAATATCAGCAGCCGATTCCACCAGTGTGGCCCCTTGCTTTAAAAGGCTATGGGTTCCTTTGCTCAAAGCATTATGGATAGATCCGGGTATGGCAAATACTTCTCGGCCCTGCTCCATTGCATATTTTGCTGTGATTAATGAACCGCTCTTGAGTGCTGCCTCAACTACCATTGTCCCTAAACTCAGGCCACTGATAATTCGATTTCTCCGTGGAAAATGAGCTGCTAATGGTGGAGTTCCCGGTAGAAATTCAGTCACAATTGCTCCTCCTCCATCAATAATCTTTTGATGTACATCTCGATGCCGTTTTGGATAGGTAATATCTGCCCCTGTACCGAGTACTGCAATGGTCTTCCCTGTTTCAAGGGCCCCTTTATGTGCGGCACCATCAATTCCCAGCGCCAAGCCACTCGTAATCACAAACCCCGAATCAGCCAACATTTTGGCAAACCCAAATGCCGTATTTAGGCCCGAACCCGTGGCATGACGGCTACCAACAATAGCGATTTGAGGAAGGCTAAGTAGCTCAAAATCCCCCTGAACAAACAACATTATTGGTGGTGAGGCAATTTCTCTTAGCAGAGGAGGGTAATCAAAATGTGTGATATTAAGGAGGAAAACATGGTTGTCTTTACACCAGCTCAGAACACCTTGAGCCTTTTGTTCCAACTGCACTCTCTGTTGATCGAGACATTCCAAGTTTTGACGAAGGGCAGACGGCCAAGCATCAGACCAATTTGATGTGACCAATATGCCTGAAAGAGTACCCACCTGTTGGTAAAGTTCCAGAATATTTGATGGTGATAAATTTTTATAAAAATGCAGCATCAATGCCGCTTGTGGCTCCTTGTCTACTTCCCTGTCCAAATCGTTACTCCCTGTAACCTGTTGTTTTTAAAACGTTGCTTTTCTCCATAAAAAACGCCGACTTTCATCAGCGTTTTTATTCTTCTACCTAGTTAAACATTCCTAATTATTTTCTCTTTAGGGATTTTCAACTACGTCATTAACGGCTAGTGGACGCTCAGCATTCAAGATCAACCCGTAGCTCATCTTTTCAAAGGTACGGAAGATCATTAACAAACCAGCGCGCTCATTAGGTAATGTAATTTTTTCCTTAGCCACTTTGTCCGTCACTGTTTCGCCACGTTTAAAAATGGCCAGTACATTACCTTGTTTAAGGCCTTCTCGCTCACCTTGGTTAATGGCAACAACATCCAAGTGACCTACTTGGGAAATGCCTCCTTCAACTGCCATGATCACACCTTCCACAGCACTATCTGGAGCACTAGGGTAGAAAATCGACTCAAGTCGGCGCTCCTCGTGAGGCAATAAACGCTCACCCACTCGAACTTCTTCAACAACACGGGTTGCCAAAAGAGTTCCAATATCATCATCTACCGTTTTAAGTTTGGCAGAACCCACATCCTGTGCCCGAATACCCAATTCCTCTTCAGTTACAGGATCTAAATAAGGTTTGCCAATACGATACAAGCCATAAGCCGGCGTATCGTCAAATTGACCTCTCGCATAGAAGGTATCAGCCGTACCCGACAGCAAACGCTTCTCATAACCAGCAACCACATAAGGCGCCCCATCTACTTCTTCTTGAGTAACCACCCGGTTGCGGGTCAGGAAATTATTAATCACATCCAATGGTAGAGCCGGAATCGCCTCAGCGTGAGGAAGCACCTTAACACCAGGTGAAAGCTTCACATTACGGCTCCGCTCAAGGGTCAAACGAGGGCGGCCATCAATATATACCAGAGAGATAATATCTCCTGGATAAATCAGATGTGGATTATTGATCTGGGGGTTCACATACCAGATCTCTGGCCAAAGCCACGGATCTCTCAAGAAAAAGTCAGAAATATCCCAAAGGGTATCACCCTTCTTAACGGTATATTTATCAGGGACATTCTCATTAAAGGGGGCATCCGCTGCAATGGCCATAACGGCAAAAGTACAAGCAGCAATTATTCCCAATAATACTTTCTTCATTTTTAGGGGCTTTTGTAGGGCTTTTTTCATTTTTCAGGCCGTCCTGTGTGCTGTAACCCGATTGTGTGTATACTTCTCACCCGAGGCATTAGACTCTAATTACCTCTCTAATATTGCCATGTTAACAGTGGTTTACGCCAGATTGCTAGAAACTCGTCACAAACAGATGTCATTACTGAATATTCTTGAATTTCCTGATCCACGCTTACGCACAGTAGCAAAACCCGTTACTGACGTAGATGACCGTGTTCGCATCCTGGTAAAGAACATGCTTGAAACCATGTATAACGCCCCAGGAATAGGCCTGGCAGCGACTCAAGTAAACGTACATCAACGTATTATTGTGATGGATTTATCAGAAGATGCCAGTGAACCACACGTTTTTATCAATCCAGAAATAGAAATTTTAGATGATGCTACCTGTCCAACTCAAGAAGGCTGTCTATCTGTTCCTGGTTTTTACGAGACGGTCGACCGGCCTGAACATATTCGGCTAAAAGCGCTAGACGAAGATGGAAAACCTTTTGAAATGGAACCCGACGGTCTAATGGCTGTGTGCATTCAACACGAAATTGACCATCTGAATGGAAAACTGTTTGTGGATTATCTCTCAGCGTTTAAACGTGATCGCATTAAAAAGAAACTGGAAAAACTGCAGCGGCAAAAAGATTAATGCTTGTTACTGGTCACAGGTTTCTACATAACCGACCATAAAAGAACTGGCCACAAAATAACTGACAATCAATAACGAGTAATCAAAGGAAGCCCTTTTGCGCATTGTATTTGCTGGCACCCCCGAATTTGCAGCCCTGCACCTTCAAGCCTTGCTGGATGACTGCTCTGGTAACCATGATATTGTTGCCGTATACACACAACCTGATCGCCCGGCAGGCAGGGGGAAAAAGCTAACGCCCAGCCCAGTAAAAGCA
>JAJFKD010000030.1 GCA_021773405.1 Porticoccus sp. | reverse complement strand
GCTGCTTGAAGAAAGGTTGTAATACTCTTCTCCGAGAGAAAGTTGTTTTTTTGTTTGTATTGTGTGGGAGTCAAAATACTCCATTCCTAGATTAGAAATCTTTCGCTTTAGTTCTTCTAATGCTTCATTTTTGACTGTTTTCTTTGATGTTTTTTGGGTGCCATGATTAAGCCAGTCTTTTCTCCAGATCAGCTCATTTGACCATTGATGAAGAGATAAACCAGCCGTTTTTGAATAGTTAGATACATGCAGCCATTCTGGTATGTTTTTTTCTTTTGCTGACCAAAATGACATAGCATAAACCTCGTGTGTCTAATTCATTGAGCTTAAATCAAGGGCAGTGGGTACTGCCCGTTTATCTGGCTTAGGGCACTGTTTAGACTGCTTCTTTAAAAGAACGGTCGGTTAATTGCTGTACTTCATACCCTAAATCGACAATCATCGTTGCAAGCATGTAGGCGTCGCTTTGATTGAGGTCGTGTGTACCCAAGCGTTCTTCTTCCGCCCCCTCAAGTTTTGTCATAAGCACCTTACCCAAAGCCTGTAGTCGGTATGACCTGTTTAATACCCTGTCAAGGGCTTGATCCTTTGTGATTTGTTCTGTCTCATCCATAATTTGAACTCCTATTTAGTTCAGGTTTTAGGTTAGGGGGTGTAGGTACTGGCTTACTTACACCCCCGTTTATTAACCCAAATGGGTCAATTCTGTTCAGGCATTGCCAAAAGCTCCCGCTATGACGTTGCCATGTCGTGCTTGTGCTCTGAGTGAATCGAGGTAGTCAGCCCACTTCTGCATCATCTCTGTTCGTTCTTTGATAAAGCTAGTTCGGTTATAGGCTCTACCATTGGGGTCTTTCACGGCATGGGCTAATTGGTGCTCGATAATGTCAGCACGAAACTTTAAGTCTTGATCAAGAATGGTTCGGGCCATTGCTCTAAAGCCGTGACCGCTCATTTCCTCTTTGTCGATACCCATACGGCGCATTGCACCTAATACGGCATTGTTACTCATGGGGCGTTTGATTGAGCGCGCACTGGGGAAAACATACTTGCCGTGACCTGTAAGGGGGTGAAGCTCCAACAAGGCACCTATGGCTTGTTGGCAGAGTGGAACTAGGTGTTCGGTGCGGGTTTTCATCTTCTCGGCAGGAATAACCCACTGTTTGGCTTCTAAGTCGATTTCAGACCATTCAGCCTGTCTTAGCTCCCCTGGGCGTACAAAGAGCATAGGAGCCAATGTAAGGGCTGTTTTAACGGGTAGGGTGCCTTCGTAGCCATCCAAGGCAAGAAGTAGGGTGCCGACCTGTTTAGGTTCTGTAATGGCTGCCAAGTGTTTCTTAATGGGTTTGGCTAGGGCATCTTTCAGGTCTTGGGATGGGTCACGTTCTGCTCGACCTGTAGCCACGGCATAACGAAATACCTTTCCCGCTATTTGCTTCACTCTCTTGGCAGTTTCTAATGCACCGCGTGATTCTATCCGTCTTAAGGTCTTGAGTAGTTCTGGGGGTGTGATTTCTGAGATAGGACGTTTGCCAAGCCAAGGGTAGAGGTTCTTGTTCAACATCCAATCCACTTTTGTTTTGTGGACGTCTGACCATTCATGCTGGGTCTTTTGATACCACTCGATACCAATGGCTTCAAAGCTGTTTTCTGAGGCTTCTACCAGGGAGCGTTTTTTAGCCTGTTTGACGGCACTTGGGTCTACATCATCCCTAAGCTGACGTTTTGCCGTATCACGCCTTTCTCTGGCTTCTGAGAGTGGCACATCTGGATATACCCCCAAGGCCAAAAGCTTTTCCTTTCCTGCAAATCGGTATTTTATTCGCCAGTATTTGGAGCCATCTTTGCGTACCAATAGGAATAGCCCACCCCCATCAAAGAGTTTGTAATCCTTCTCTTTGGGTTTGGCTTGTTTGATTGTTATGGCTGTTAGCTTTCCGTGGCTCATTTGGGGGTATCTCTGTTTGAAATTTCCTATGTACCCCCAAAATATACCCCCAAATGTAGTGGTTGGCAATGGACAGTAATGGGCATTATAGAAACAATAGGCAATAAAAAAGCCCATTTTACGGGGCTTTTAGGTCATTATTGGATGTTGGTGGTCAATGAAATGGTGGAGGCGGCGGGAATTGAACCCGCGTCCGTCAGTCCGCTGCCAAAGGCTCTACATGCTTAGTTCAGTCTATTATATTTAACTGCCTACAGCCCGGCTGACAGGGCGCGCAAACAGCGATTCCGGTTAATGTTTAGCGAATCCACCCCGAACAAACTTCATCGCGATCTTGTGAGTATGACACCTGAGTGCTTCGCCGCTACCCGAAGGTAGATGAAGCGCTGGACGCACAAGCACGGCTCCAGTCAGATGGCAATCTACCGTTTCTTAGGCGGCGAGTGCGTAGTTGTCGTCGTTGGCAACTAATAGTTTGCGACTTTGGATTAACGAGATTAGTCACCATCTCGGCATGCACCTTGGGTTTTGTAACCGGCGTCGAATCCAAAACGCCCCCAAAGATGGTTGTAGTATTACAGGCTGTACATATTAGCACAGGTTGTACTGTGCTAATTAGACCATATGCCCTTTATTAGGTTTAGAAAGTTTGCTGAATGACAACTATTCTTCGATAACTTGAGCTTGTATATAGTTTTGAATACCCATTTTTTCTATTAGGCCGAGTTGTGTTTCGAGCCAGTCTACGTGTTCTTCCTCAGATTCCAGAATTGAATTGAAAATGTCTCTACTTACAAAGTCTTTTATTGATTCAGCATAAGTAATGGCTTCTCTCAATACAGGCAAAGCTTCCATTTCTAATTTGAGGTCACATTCCAGCATTTCCTTGGTATTTTCTCCAATATAGAATTTGCCAAGGTCTTGCAGGTTTGGCAGACCCTCTAGAAATAAAATACGCTCAGTAACAGTGTCGGCATGTTTCATTTCGTCGATGGATTCGTGGTATTCCTTTTCAGCAATTTCCTTTAAGCCCCAATCTTTGTACATTTTGGCATGAAGAAAATACTGGTTGATGGCTTTTAGCTCATTCCCTAGGACTTTGTTTAAATACTCGATGATCTTTTTATCACCTTTCATGGGGGTTCCTTGTGAGTCGATATTTTTAATCACTAACCTTATTAGTGATGTTTGATAGAGGGTAGATATTAATGTCAGTTTAGCCCAACCTGGTTTCTCTTGTTACAAAAAAAGGGACCTTTAAAGATCCCTGAAATTTGCTGTTAAGGTGATATGTAGGAGGAGAGAGGGTTAAGCGTAACTTGGTGATCCCATCGCATCGTAACAATTAAGGTCTTCCAGCGTTTCTTTAAGCACAGCGTTTGCGTGGGGTGCACACTTACCACATTGTCCTGTGGCTCCAGTACATTTTCTTAAAGATCTCAGGTTAGTGACGCCTTCATATACGGCATTACGGATATCCTGATCAGTGACGCCTCTACAGTTACATACATACATGAACTTGTACCTATTGCTCGATTGCTGCGATGTTGGTTGATACTTTAATCTAAATGATAATGATTATCAATAGTTTTTCTAATAATAAATTTCTTGAGGTATTAGAGCCTCTATTTAGAGAGCAAAAGAGAGAGGAATAGGGTATTTAATCCAGGATGTTCAGCTGATGATTGGTTCGCCATATCAGTAAAGCTAGCATAGATTTACATGACTGACTTCTATATTGAGGTCAGAGTTGGGCTCTTTAATTAGGAAGGTGGTGAGAAGTTTAGTGTTGTTATGAGTTGTTCCGAGCAGACATCCTTCTACACCAATATACAGTAAAAGAAACACTGTAAGTGAGCGCTAACTTTCTTTTATGCGGTTGGAACTATCGTGTCTAGGTAAGGCTATCCATAAAAGTGAGGGTGGCTAATAACACGCCTACTAAGAGCAGATGTTGTGAGAGTGGTGAATGAACACTAGTTGCCGTGGCGCATAAGGCGTTCTTTCTGCCGTTTCCAGTCACGGTCTTTTTCTGATTCTCGCTTGTCGTGAGCTTGCTTGCCTTTTGCCAATGCTATTTCACATTTAACTAAATGGCCCTTCCAATACAGGGCTGTTGCAACACAGGTATACCCTTTTTGATTCACAGCACTAAATAGCCTGCTAAGTTCTTTTTCATGGAGTAGTAGCTTTCGGGTTCGCGTCGGCTCAGTCACATAATGGGTCGAAACAGTGTTGAGTGGAGTTATGTGCGCGCCGATTAAAAAAGCTTCTCCATTTTTAAGAAAAACATAGCTATCGGTAAGTTGGGCTTTACCTGCTCGTAAGCTTTTCACTTCCCAGCCTTGAAGTGCCAGACCGGCCTCAAATTTCTCGACTATATGGTAATCATGACGTGCTCTTTTGTTCTGAGCTATGGAGGAATCTGTTTGTTTATTTTTGGGTTTCTTAGCCATGGGGAGGGATTATAGGGATTGCTTGTTCACACGCCTATGATTTTGTGCCGTTACTTTGATGTATTACAGCTTATAAGCGGCCTCTCGAATTTTGTGAGATTGCTGTTATGACAATTTGTTTGGAGTGGTTACAATTCGAGGCATGTTGTACGGATATAAAAATAAAAACATGTGCAGCTTTGTTGTTGGGCAATGCTCATTCTCAAGCGAGTATATTAAAGCGAGTGCATTAGGGGTGGCTCAGTGAATAGTAAAAGAGGGATGCATGGGGCTTGGAGTAGCCGCTGGACTTTTATACTTGCAGCGACAGGTTCAGCCGTTGGTTTAGGTAATATATGGAAATTCCCTTACATCGCAGGTGAAAATGGCGGTGGTGCTTTTGTTCTGGTTTATCTCCTTTGTATTTTGATGGTAGGTATACCCATTATGGTGGCTGAGGTCATGCTGGGTCGCTGTGGTCGGCATAGTCCCATCAATACCATGCGTTATCTAACAGAAAAAGCAGGGTTACATGGCGCCTGGAATGCTATTGGTTGGCTGGGTGTCGTTGCTGGCCTGATGATACTGTCTTATTACGCTGTTATTGCCGGATGGGCACTTCATTATATTGGTCATATGGCATCAGGTACTTTTCAGGGGGTCTCTGCTGAAAAGGCCAGTTCGATTTTTAATACATTACTGGCAGATCGAGATACCTTAATTTTTTGGCAGACGATCTTTCTGTTGCTTACGGTAACCGTTGTTATTGGTGGCGTGACCAAAGGGTTGGGTGTGGCGGTTCGTATTCTGATGCCGCTGTTGTTTGTCCTCTTGGTATTGTTATTGATCTTTGGTTATCAGCAGGGAGATTTTGCCCGTGGATTTAGTTTTTTATTCAGTTTTAATTATGAGGCGCTGACGTGGGAAGGTGTCCTGGAGGCTTTGGGGCATGCTTTCTTTACTCTGAGTTTAGGGATGGGAGCCATTATGGCCTATGGCGCGTATATGCCAGAACATGCCCGGATTGGCCGTACAGTTGTGGCAGTAGGTTTTTTGGATACGTTGATCGCATTAGTGGCCGGGCTAGCTATTTTCCCTATTGTTTTTGCTAATCCAACAATTGAGCCAAGTTCTGGCCCCGGGTTAATGTTTATCAGTTTACCCGTAGCATTTGGTAATATGCCCGGCGGATTATTGTTTGGCAGCGTATTCTTTGTGCTAGTAACACTGGCTGCATGGAGTTCAGCGATTTCTTTGATTGAACCAGCCGTTGCGTATTTGGTGGAGTCGAGAAACTTCCATCGTATTACAGCCAATCTATTGTTGGGTATGCTTGCCTGGGTGGTTGGATTGGGTAGTGTTCTGTCATTCAATGTCTGGTCAGAAAGTCGAATAGCAGGATTTAACTTTTTTGAGTTTATGGATTTCCTCACCTCGAGTGTGATGCTGCCCCTTACAGGATTATTTATTGCTATTTTTGTGGGTTGGATAATGCGCCCACAGTCAGTACGTGATGAATTGAGTGATGAGTCAGACAGGGTATTCTGGTTATGGCGCATAATAGTCCGATATATTTCACCGCTGGCTGTTTTGGTGGTGTTTGTTATGGGTATATATAAGACATTTAGTTAGTGTGAACAGGCCCAAATGTTAACAACAATAAAACGAAGTGCGCTGGTCACGTTTTCCGCGCAACAGATGTTCGACCTGGTTAACGATGTGGCCAGCTATCCTGAGTATATGGACAATTGTGTGGGCACTGAGGTGCTTGAACAAAGTCAAGATGCTCAAGGTGAAGGCACAATGATCGCTAGGTTGGATTTAAAAAAAGGGGGCATTAGCTACAGTTTTACTACTTGTAATACATTAGTGCCGCCTGACAGGATTAGCATGAACCTCCAGCAAGGGCCGTTTAAACGGCTTTCTGGGGGGTGGAGTTTTAAGGCCTTAACCGATTCTGCGTGCAAGGTAATATTGGATTTGGAATTTGAATTTAATAGCATGTCGGTGGGTATTGCTTCGTCGGGATTATTTACTTCGGTAGCGAATAATTTGGTGGATGCTTTGGCTAAAAGAGCACAAGAGGTGTATGGATAGTGGGCGAAATAGTGGCCGAAAAAGAATTAATTATTGTTGAGGTAGCCTATGCGCTACCCAATCGACAACAGTTGACTGAATTGAAAGTGCCTTATGGGACAACAGCATTTGAAGCTGTGGAGCAATCTGGCATTGTTGAGCAGTTTCCCGAAATAAACCTTGAAGATGCAAAAATGGGTATTTTTGGCCAGGCTCTAGGGACTAAAGGGCTAAAGCCGCCCAAAGAGCATGTTTTGGAGCCAAAGGACAGGGTGGAGATTTACCGCCCGCTTGTCGTGGACCCTAAAGAGGTGCGTAAGCGTCGAGCAGCAAAAGCCAAGGCTGGTGCTGGAGAAGGCTAGCCTTCAGCGGCATTGCTTGAAGTGTCGCCTATTTCTGAATCTGAATTACTTATGTCAGAATCGCTATCGTTGTCCGAGCTCTCGGCAGCGTTCTCTTCAGGCGTTCCACCTGGGATGAAGTCACCACGCAGGCCGACAAGTACATCGTCCTGAAAAAAGATAGCAACACGTTCGCGAACCTCACCGCTTCTGTCGGCGGGATTCAGGCTATAAAAATAATCCCAGCGATCTTGGCTGAATGTATCAGCGATTAGGGGGGTTCCCATAATAAAGCGCACTTGGGACTTGGTCATGCCAGGCTTTAGCTTGTCAACCATGTCTTGAGTGATGACGTTGCCCTGTTGGATATCAAATTTGTAGATGCTGGGGAGCTTTGGCATGGTGAAGTCAAAGCTCGGCATTTCAGGCATAGACAGCTTCGAGCATCCTGAAAGGGTCATGGCCAATGCCAGGCAACATACTATTCGTGCAGTAAAATGCATTATGGGGTTCCAGTCATATCCGCGAAGGGCGATAATACCGAATCCATCCAATGTATAGAAGGGCTCATAACGGAATGAATCATGAAAACCGTGAATTGCGTGAAGCAGGATTAAAAGTTACTGCGCCACGACTTAAGATTTTACACATTCTAGAAGGTTCTACAGAGCTTCACATGAGTGCAGAGGATGTTTATCGGAAGTTAATTGAGGCTGATGAGGATGTAGGGATCGCAACGGTCTATCGCGTTCTTACCCAGTTTGAGACAGCCGGCCTCGTGACTCGCCATAATTTTGATAATGGCCCCGCCGTTTATGAAGTTGAGCGTGGTGGCCACCATGATCATATGGTTGATGTGGATAGTGGCCAAGTGGTCGAGTTCCACAGTACAGAAATTGAAGAGTTACAAAAGCGTATTGCTAAAGAGCATGGTTTTGAACTGGTATGCCACAATTTGGTACTTTATGTGAGACAAGCGGATTAGTCGGTATTCCGTTGGTGTAAGAAAGTTACGCTTGTTTTATTTGATTCCTGCCGCCTTGTTTGGCCCGATACATGGCTTCGTCGGCTTTTTTCAATACGATATTGAAGTCTAGGGCAATTGTTGAATCCGCTACGCCCATACTAACAGTTGCTCTAATATCACCTTTGCGGCGAGAAGCACCACGTTTTTTCTCGCCTTTATTCTGAACCCAGGGACGATTTTTCCTATCCCTAGCGGTCATATCATATTCAGAAATAGTTTGTCGCAGGGTTTCTAAGTGATCGAGAACCTGTTCTTGGGTTCGACCTCTGAACAAAATACAAAATTCTTCTCCACCAAAACGATAAGCCTTTCCACCACCGCTGACTTGGTTAAGTTTCGAGGCGATAGCTCTCAAGACTTGATCGCCTAAATCATGGCCGTGTTGATCATTAATTTTCTTAAAATGGTCTACATCAACCATCGCTAAAGCGTAGTGATTTCCTGTATTACGTATGTCTCTCAAAAGTGCACGACGATTGGGGATTTGTGTAAGTTCATCGCGATAAACCATGTTTAGTAGGCTGTGAGTTTGATTAATAATTAATAACAAACCCGAAAGAGAAAACATGGTGGCGGATATGTGCGAGGTCTGGAACCAGGCGAGGGTAATGAAGCTGAATGCGATGCAGCCAGGGAGGCTAGTGTCTAATATCTCTTGTTTGAGAAAAGGAATTGCCAGGCTGGCAATGAACACAGCGACAAACAATAAGCTGGCACTACTAGAAATCTTTAATCCAAAAAACGTACTTTGGTGGAGCTCTGGAAGTAATTTTGCAAACCAGAGGGGGTGCCACTGGAACAAACTGGCAACAATCAATGCAAAGATGGAAATAAAAGCAATTAAGATTAAAACCCCCATATGCCGCCAACCCGTATTAGGTAGTATGGCCAGCGTGCCCAGTAAAATGGGGAGTCCAAGGGAGATTAGGCCAAATACTTGTCCTGCGGGTTCTGTGTCTAAGGGTGCTTGCAGGTATGTTCTTATTAACCAGAAGCCCATGAGCATGAGTAAAGCGGTACCCATATATCGGGAATTATTTGCTAATAAAGCGACAAAGGCAGCTAATCCACAGAGCACATAGGGCAATTGCCCCAACATGGAAAGTTGCTCGCTTCCGAGAGCAGGGATATACCATTTAATGATGCCTGCGAGAATGAGGCAAAAGAGCGGGGGAAGTAGGCGAATGATTATTTGTGACATAACCTGTTGAATTAATAAGCCTTGCCCCGGATAGTGATGGTTAGTCTATGATTTTGTGGCGGCATCGTAAACATCTAGATGGTAACTACTGTTGCTGGTGACCGTTGTTTGATGATTATTGTTTGGCAGTAGTGATAATTGATGAATATGGTTTTGAGTTTGTGGAGTAAGTGAGTTGAGTCATTTTTATAAAGGGCTAGCCTGTTTTTTTCTCCTGTTCTCTGGCGTAGGGCATGCCGGTGGGTTCTGTTTGTTGGCTGCAGAAAATTATTATGAACAGCTGTATTGTGAGGTAAAGGCCCAAGGGCAAGGCAAGCGGCTGCCATCATTTTATGATTTTAAAAAAAACAATGAGCAGACTCAGGCCTTTCTGTTAATGCGCCCGGCAGCGAAGCTGGGTATTCAGATTGTGAAGCCTAAGTTAGCTGTGTCGAAGCCTGTCCAGCCAAAGCAGTCTGATCACAAATCAGGGGAGGCTGCCCTTGTTATTGAAAAGTCTGCTGTAAATCGCTCTACCCTTGCCCACTCTGACTCTAAAGCCAGCCCTTTTGATGGATGCCTTCTTCAGGAAAGAAAAATTCAATGTGATGATGTGAGTTATGGCCTGGTTGGCAATCTTTCCAATAAGAGGCTTTCCAAAGGTGTACTTGATGGAAAGAATAAGATGAATATTCCAGGCTACCAGGGTAAGCCTGATGACCGGCAAGCCCTTGCTGGGTATTTAGCGAAAGCCTATGACCAGTATATTTTGAAGATGTTGGAGATAGGTTTGGGTGGCTCGACATTTACCTACAACAAGTTTGTTTATCTTTATTACGACGTTTCAGGAAAGGGTATAGATTTTAGTCAGCGGTTTGAAACTATGTTTGGGTATTTAAAACAGGACAAGAAAAACCTGGCCGTTAGTGAAAAACTTCCTGAGACCCTGTACCTGAAAAAAGAAAGATGTGATTGGTTGAGGAAGAAAACGGTGGTGTGTGATGGCGGGCAAAAGAACTATGTGTTTCAGCGTTATTGATACTTTAGGTATAGTCACAGCTAAATTATTTGCTGATATAAGTTCCCCCACAAATTTTACCTATTGCTAGTGTGGCTTTCCCCTAAGATCTGGTGATGCCATCTTAGTTGGTAGGCCGTAACAAAAGGTAAATAGGGGGAACAAGTGAAGATTATTTGCTATCAGTTTGTTCTTCTAGGTTAGTTCGTGTTCTAAATTGTAGTAGTTGCATTAAATCGTATTGGCAACAACAATCAGAATGAGCATAACGGCAAACCCGCCAAGAATAAGCTTTCCTACAGTGGCCAATGTGGCTGTATCTTCTGATTCCATCGTTGAGTACCTCCCACAGTACTTTATTCATAAAAGTTGAAGAAATTTCTAATGCACACCAAGTGCTAAAACCCTATCTAATGTAGGGGTAATTAAATGTAGAGGTTCTGTGAGGGTTTTTGGTTGATCTGGATCAATTGTTAGGCGTTGTATCGCCTATATAGAAGGGATGAAATTATTGGTTAGATAATAGTTTTATCTGCAATATTATTGAGCAGGTTACGTTGATTCGAGCATTTCTTTGGCATGGTTAAAGGTTGTGGCTGTTATTTTCTCTCCTCCAAGCATGCGAGCTATTTCGTTTGTTCTGTCATTATCCGAAAGTATTTTGACCTGGCTGTGAGTGCTGTTGTTCTTGGTGCTTTTACTGACAAATAGATGATGGTGAGCGCATGCTGCAACCTGAGGTTGATGGGTGACGCAGAGCACTTGCTCGCGTTCGCCGAGTTGACGGAGAAGCTGGCCCACAACATTTGCTGTTGCCCCACCAATGCCAACATCAACCTCATCAAAGATTAGCGCAGAAATAGACGAATTTTTCGCTGCGATTACCTGTATTGCCAGACTGATCCGGGAAAGTTCTCCACCCGAGGCAATTTTAACCAGGGGTTTAGGATGTTCCCCCGGGTTAGTGCTAATCAGAAATTCGATCGTCTCTTGTCCATTTGGTCCAAAGTTGTCATTGGGTAATGGAGTCAGGGTAGGTAGGAAACTTGATCCAGGCATAGAAAGCGCTTCAAATTGCTGTTCAATAGCTGTAGATAGCTTTGTGGCAGCAGCAGCACGCTTTTCTGTAAGCTCGTGAGATAGGCTTGTGTAGTTGGTTGCCAGGGTTTCAATCTGCTCTTGTAAGGCGGCTATATCGTTGTCACTTCCTGTGAGTTTGTTGAGTTCTTCTTCTAGAGCCTGTTGTTTTGAAAGGAGTTCTTCAGGGTTAACTTTGTGTTTTCGGGCCAGTTGGAAAATGGCACTTAGGCGTTCTTCGATTTGTTGTAATTTTTCAGGGTTTGCTTCAAAGCTATCCAGGTGATGTTGGATTTCTCTTGCTGCCTCATCAACCTCTATTTGTGCACTGGTCAGTAGCTTTTCAGCCTCTTCAAGGGAGTCTGGTTTGCTC
>JAJFKD010000029.1 GCA_021773405.1 Porticoccus sp. | reverse complement strand
TTTGGACCGACAACCCTATTCAGGATCGCCATCTCTTCGGCACAGTCCAGACCGGACACCTGAAAGCTTCGTCCGTTCGAGGGAATGGGCTGTGCCGGTCCTTTGGTGGCTCCAGCACCGCAGCACGCACCACAGTCTCCTTGCGGCTGTTCATCTTCGCCTGAGGGGCCGTGGGCGTGATCGTGGCCGTGGCTATTGGACGACATGGATTGACCTCGGGATCTGTTGATTCCACATTGACATAGCTTCTACAGCAACTAGAGGTTCAAGAGAAAAATGGGTATCGCTCGAGTGATGAGCGCGCTTTGCAATACCTCGAATCCTGCAGCGCCTGTCGTATTGCGCCGTAGGGAGGCTTGTAGCGACGCCCGTATTAGGAAACCACAAAGAGTGAGTTAAACCATGCAAAAATGGAACGTTTCGATCACTATACTGATACTGGTTCTGGCCGGCTGTACCGTGCCTGAGCAGAACAACGATGAAATCTACATGATCGGCAACGTTCCCGAAGCAGTTGCAGCCATTGCCGCGCCGCGACAGGATCTCACGACCGCGCGGCTCCGTAGAGAAGACAACTGCTATTGGTACATGCACAGCGGCCCGGTAGAAACGACCCTCGTGCCGCTACGCGCCACCGGTGGGCGTCCGATCTGCATCTCGCTTCGGACATCGTGATCAACTCAGCCTTGCGAACTCGCATCGGACAGGCGTGCTTCGAATGAAGCTCACCGGCGAGACGGGATTACACTGAATTCGTATCGCGCGGCGCTACACTGTCCTCGGCCGAGTACAAAAAGGCCATCGAGCCGAGCTCCACCTTCGGGTAGAGATCATTTATATGCGCCATGACCATCCGCACACAACCTGAACTGGCCCGTCCACCAATTGTCTCTGGGGCCGGTGTTCCGTGAATGCGTAGATATGTGTCTCGGTTGCCGACATAGAGATAGAGCGCCCGCGACCCGAGTGCATTTTCCGGCCCCGGCTCCATGCCATCTGCAACCTCGGCATAACGCTCGGGATCGCGATTGATCATGTTCTGTGTCGGCTGCCAATGCGGCCACCTGACCTTGCGCTTGATCGTGTAAATGCCCGGCTCATAAAGCTTGCCGCGCGCGATTGCCACCCCATAGCGCATCGCCGTGCCCCCTTCTTCGATATGATACAGATAGCGCGCGATGGCATCCACATGGATATCGCCGGGGATTAAGTCATCCTTGGCGATTACCCGCTTTGGAAGAAATCGGGGCTCGATCCCCCACGGGTTGGTTGTGGCTGGATCGTATCCGGGCGGCGTCACCTGTGCGTCCCAGGCCGCCTTTTGCGCCTCAGTGGGCCACGAGTCGGCGAGGAGCGGAGTGGAGATGGCTGTCGAAAATAGTGACGTGGTCGTTTGAATGAAATGTCGTCTTGTCAGCATGTATCGTGCTCCGCGCAGATTTCTAATCTGGTGCTGGATCTACCAGACCGAGTTGCACAAAACTAAAACGTCTAGCCACTAGAGGTTCAAGGGTTAAATTTTCACTAAACCGCGAGAAGCAGAGGCTTGAATAGCGATTTCAATGCTAGACGTTCACGTGCCAACTGGGTGAGCAAAGGGCTAAATCTGAAAAGGCTTCTCTACTGTATCGTTGCGCGCCACATCCGATAGCGCACCTGCCCGGTCACCTCACGGATCAGACCCCGCGCTTCCAACCAGCCAAGGTTGCGCTGGACGGCAGCACGGCTGGCACCGGTCAGAGCTTCGGTCATCGGCGCAGAGACGAGTGGCCACTCGGTCAGTACGGCGCGGAGAGCAGGTGGCGTCTTGCCCGAGAGCGGTGCCATTTCGGCGTCTGCGCGCATAGCCCATGCCTCTATGTCGTCTAGGTGCCGCATCGCGCTCAGGGATGCTGTCATCATCCCATCGAGCCAACGCGCCAGACGGTCAGCGGGTTGGCCGCCAGCGCGCAGCCCCCCTGATCCGCCCATGGCCAGAGGCACAAAGACTGCCCCCCTTCCCTCACCGACTGCAATCCTTGCGGCTATGACTGCCGCCTCCATCCCATCTCCGTGATGTCCGAGACCCGCGAGGTTCCAGAGGTGGAAGCCCATGCAGGCGCGGCTGATCGGATGCAGATCGACAGCTCGCGCCATCAGATCTAGCCAGCCGCTCGAACGATTCATGAAAGGTTCGGCATCATCACCTAGGTTCTCGGGGTCGCGGCGGTCGAGAAAGGCGGAAAGGTCCACCTCGGGCCCCGGCCCGCCGCTCAAACGGCGAACTGCCCATCCGACACGAGCGAGTGCTGCGGTGTCCTCCTGAACGCCTGACAGGCGCATGGATATCCAAAGAGCAAGGCGATCCGGGCCGATACGATCACCCACAAACCAGCTGAGGTCCGCTGCCTCGATCAGGGCAAGCCTGTGTCGCCATCCTTCGGGGCCGCGCTTCAGGCGGTCGTCCAGCGCGCCGACGCGACCAGCTACACTGGCAAGACGCGCGGCGAGACCCGCCTCTGCTTTCCGCCATTCATCGAGAACCTCGGTTTCACGCGGTTCGGCCCGTGGTCCGGGCGGCAGATAATCCGGCTCTTCTTCCATCGGACCGGGCAGGAACCAAAGATCCTCCTCTGACGACTGTTCCACCTCCTCAGCGTCGAGGAAGAGAGCATCAGATTCATCATGAAAGGCAGGTGCCTGAGGTTTCATGTGTGCAAAATACTAGAATTTTGCACATTACCCAAGGGTTTTGGCGGAGTGCGCTCAAGCTTCTAATATAGCACGCGCGGGCGATGCTCGGCGAGGGCTCTCTCATCGCGCTCAGCCTATGGAAACCAAG
>JAJFKD010000028.1 GCA_021773405.1 Porticoccus sp. | reverse complement strand
AGGGCGGTCCAGCAATCCAATCATATTCAGCAGAGTAGATTTTCCGGAGCCAGATGGTCCCATTACAGACAAGTACTCACCTTCCCCAACGGAGATACTGACATCCCTGAGTGCTCGCAGAGGTGAGTCACCCACCATGTAGGTTTTATTGACGTTCTGTAGTTCGATCATTTAATTCAGCTTAGTCATCAACAACAATACCAACTTCTGCCCTAGCGCCAGCTACCACACCAGCACTACCAATATTGCTGACAATACTTTCTCCCTCTGAAAGCCCACTGACGACTTCGGTATAGCGCCAATTAGACAGGCCTTTTTCAATGGCCTTATGTTGAAGATTTCCCTCTTCATCTAGCACCATAACAAAGCTGTCATCCACCACCAGTTCAGAGGGAATTCGAAGTACGTTATCTCGACTATTAAGAATAATTTCCATGTCTGCACTGTAACCGGCTAACAGTTTTACCCCCTCTGGCAATGTGGTCAGGTCTGCTTCGACTTCTACCGTGCGCGCCTGTTTTTCAAAATCCATAATATAGGGCGAAATGCGCCTTATTTTGGATGGGAAGGCTTTGCCTCGAAAAGCATCTAATGTCACTCGTACCCGGTCACCAATGGCAATATCTGAGGCGTCCACCTCGTCAATGGGTGCACTAATGTAATGGCAATCATCGGTGAGTAAATCAATCGCAGGAGGTGTAGCGACACCAGGGGGTGAAGGTGTTGAAAACTCCCCTATTTCACCAGTCACTTCCGCAACAGAGCCTGCAAAAGGTGCTCTCAAATGTGTTTGCTCCAATACAGCTTGGGCAGCAGTTACAGCAGAGCGAGCTTGAATTTCACGAGCCTTAGCGGCCTCACAACTGGCCTTACTCGCCTCAGATCGCGACTTGGCAAGATCAGCAGATTCTTTCGATACCAAATTCTTTTTGACCAAGTTCACTATACGACGGTATTCCCGGCTATCAGACTGAGCAGATATGCAGATACTTTGGCGTTCCTGTACCGCCGACTTCTCGGAGGCCTGAGAAACTGCCACCTGTGCCGCTCTATCCTCATTCCAAAGGGACATCAATAATTGTCCTGCTTCGACATGATCACCCTCTTTAACAAAAAGCTGGGCAATTTGCCCCCCTATCGGCAACGATAAGCGGGAACGCTGGCAAGCTTTGACTGTTCCTGCCCTGGTGTTGGCCACAGTCTGTTCAACGGTGCCTAATTCTACCGAAACAATAGAAACGACTACCGGTTCTGGCCGAGACAACAGGTAAAACAACCCAACGAAGAACACCCCAATGACAGCAAAGATAATTCTTTTTTTCATAACTATTTGCCCTGAACATAGCTCTGCATGATGCTATAGAAAATAGATCTACTTCTTAATCATAGACCTAGAGTTAAATATCATCTGTTGATATAGGTCTAAAATAATCATTTCAAATTGGTGCTTAAATACAAATAAATTAAAACCGTATAAATTTCCCATAAAAAAAGCGACCCTAAGGTCGCTTTTAAAGACAACTAATTAAAGAGTAACTACGCTGTTAAGCCCTGTTTATATGCCGGGTGAAGCCTCTTATATAACAGAAGGTGAAGCCTCTAAAAATGGACCATCCACACAAAGCCTACGGCCATCAGGTGCAGCACAGGCACCGCAAAGACCTATTCCACACTTGGTCAGGTAATCAATGGCACTAAAAATTTGATCATCTCGGCAAAATTCCCGCTGTACCTTAATGGCAGCATGAACCATAGGCTCTGGCCCACAGTTATAGAACACTAGATTATCCAACTCATCCTGGGGCATTTCTTTCAAACGCTCTCTTAGCAGTTCAGTGACAAAGCCATGAAAACCTTCGGTTCCGTCATCTGTAGCTACATGGACGTCGGCAATTTTTTTGCACTCTTCAAGGAAATACAAACGCTCACCACTGCGGGCACCGGTAAAAATTTCTGTATTGTCAAAATCGCGGGCAATTTGATAGACCGCAGCTAAACCAGTACCACCACTGACAGTCATAATTTTTGCCCCATCATGGGGGTTCACGGGAATACCGTGTGGCCCTCTAACGTAGGCTTCAATACCCGGCTCAAGGGTCATCAATTCATGGGTAAAGATACCCACGTCGATTACAGCTAGAGAGAAAGGATCATCGTTGAGTGCCGAGAATGGCTTTTCTCCCAACCCTGGAATCCATAGAAAGATAAACTCGCCAGCTTGAACATTTACTTTGCGATCAAAGGTGAGAATACAAATATCATCTGTGACCCGCTCATTGGATACCAATGTAACGGGGCGGAACTGCATGTCCACATCGTAGCGAATCGAGCTTTCAGCCTGGTTTTTACCGTACTCAATATCCCGCTGTAGGGTTTGGAAATAGTCACGCATTTCATCGGTGGTAAGACCAATCAATGCTGAACCAACACCAACAACATCAGCACCGGCGTTCACAAATGCTCGAACATCGTCGGCGCTGCTGACACCGCCACAACCAATTATCGGGCAATCAACTGCTTCGGCAATTTCACGTACACATTTCAAGCCTATGGGCAACACACCTTTGCCTGACATTCCACCGGCACCATTACTCAATACTGGATGCCCATGCGAAGAGGTATAACCTGGGCCTACGGTATTAATGGCGCATAATCCATCCGCACCACCTTCGACAGCGGCTTTTGCTATTTCTGCAATGTTATCTGTATTCGGTGTCAGCTTAGGTATCACAGGAATATCCACAACAGCTTTCACTGCTGCTGTAATTTCTTTGACTAGCTCAGGGTCTTGCCCCATGGCCATGCCATAGCCTTTGGCATGTGGGCAGGACAAATTCAATTCGAGGCCATCAGATACGGGGGCAACAATTTTTGCGACTTCAACAAACTCTTCCACACTGCCACCAAAAATAGAGGTCAGCAGGAAGCGATCTTCAGGCACATTCAATGTAGCCAACTGTTCAGCCAATTGTTTTGCCCCCGGATTAGTCAAACCCACGGCATTCACAAAACATCCTGGAGCATATTGACTGATAACCGGCTCTCGATAACCCGGTCGCGGTTCAAGGCCCACACTCTTTGTTGTTAACACACCTACTTCGGGCATGGTGTCAAAAATATGCTGAATAATTGAAGCAGCGGTTGTCACAATTCCTGAAGGAATGGTGAATGGCGAGGTAATTTTCTTACCGAAAAATTCGCTGTTTAAAAATTTATCACTATTAAAGGGCGCTGTTTTTGCTATGGAAAGTTTTGACATTAAGTGCTTCTAGCCTAGGAGATGGTATAAGTGTGGGTGCAGAAGGATAAACGTCCTTAGTGTTGAAATCCACAACAGGATAGAATCCCAGCAGGTTATAACTATTTAAAAACTATCTGACGACTACTTAATAACTACCCAGCAACTACAATTCGCCGACTGTTCATTATTTTAGCTTCTCACCATAGTGAAACAAACAGTATTCGCCAGGCTGAATTTGCTGCCAGGTTTCATTTGATGTTAGTGGCTGAGTTGCTATTACAGTGACTACATCGTTTGGTGTCGTTTCCTGCTTAAAATCAATGATTACATCTTCGTCCTTTAAGCTCGCTTCACCAAAGGGCGCACGCCGGGTAATCCAGTGAAGGTTATTACTGCAATAGGCCATCAAATACTCACCATCCGTGAGCAACATATTGAACACACCGAATTTGTTTAGCTGATCAGCCAGTTCAGCAATGTAGCCAAACACTTCCACTCTATTTTCTGGTGCAGAGGCGTAACGGGTTTTTAGTTGCTGAAGCAGCCAACAAAAAGCATACTCACTATCGGTCTCACCAATGGGTGTGTAAAAACCGGTCTCAAGGTTGCCATGGTTCTCAAGCTGGCCATTATGGGCAAAGGTCCAATTTCGCCCCCATAGTTCCCGGGTAAAAGGGTGGGTATTCTCGAGACTAACTGCGCCGCTATTAGCTTGACGAATATGACTGACGACGGAGCAGCTCTTGATCGGGTAATCAACCACGAGAGCCGCAATTTTTGATTCGCAGGAAGGTGATGGATCTTTGAATGAACGGCAACCTTTGCCTTCGTAAAAGGTGATACCCCAACCATCGGCATGGGGGCCAGTTTTACCCCCTCGCTGTATCAAACCGGTAAAGCTGAAACAGATATCCGTAGGAACATTGGCACTCATGCCCAGTAATTCACACATGGCAGATCATTCTCTGCTTATACATTAACTGCTTGTTTAATTTCATGATCGACAAGCTCCTGTTGCCCCAAAAGCAAAGGTCCGGAATGAAAATGAAATTCGCTATCAGGCTGCTCAATTAATTCTTGTTCACACTCTCGGATCGATTGAACCCGACTCTCAATGGATTTGTCGCCAGCAGCTTTTTTTGCCAGTGAAAGATAATCGCGATAATGGCGCCCTTCGGATTTTAATAACGACAGGTAAAACTGCTTTAATTCATCGTCTAGATAAGGTGCCAGTTTTGCAAATCGCTCACAGGACCTCGCTTCGATAAACGCACCTACGATCAGAGTATCCACTAATTTAGCCGGTTCGTGGGTACGAACCATTTTCCTCAACCCAGCAGCATAACGGGAAGCACTGATACTTCGGTACGCAACCCCACTGGCTTCCATAATCGCAATCACTTGCTCAAAATGACGCATTTCTTCACGGGCTAAACGGGACATTTTGTTCAGCAACTCAAAGTTGTCCACATAGCGATAGATCAGGTTAAGGGCCGTACTAGCCGCTTTTTTCTCACAATTTGCATGATCTATTAGCAAAATATCTGGATGCTTCAATGCCGTTGCTATCCACTCATCTGGCGTTTCGCAGGGCAAAAAGCCTTTTATTTCATCTAATGCAGTTATTGCCACAGATACTAACCCTTATCCTAAATTTACTAATGGAGCATTGTAGTCTTTAGGGTCAGTTAACTCTATCAGCCACAATAGATATAACGACAACCAATATAATATGCCCAGGGGAACCCCCCAGTGAATGGCCGCTATCCACCTAGTAATATCTCAAATTTGGGCATAAATTTATTAGGTTGCCTATTCTAATCCGCTATGACTAAATTGATGCCTATGTAATAGATGTCAGGACCCTATCGTCCTAGACCCCAAGCTGTAGAGTAGGCTATATATGCAATATCAGTTATTTGATCTATACCGCCAATCACTTACCCCATTAACTGCCACATTGGACCTCGTGCACGATCTTGTCACCGATGACAAATACCCTTTAGCAAAAACGCGTTACGGCAGATTGCGTAAAGCGGTTCTTGAGTCTACAACTCGGATACTAAAACACTATCCAAAACAAGGGTTTGAATACGAGCCTGTTATTATTGACGATGAAGAATACCCTGTTAGTGAAACAGTGGTTGTGGAAAAACCTTTCTGTAATTTATTGCGTTTTCGCCGTGAAGATCTTCCTGAAGATGCACCCAAATTACTCTGTGTCGCAGCATTATCAGGCCACCATGCAACCCTGGCACGGGAAACTTTTAGAGAATTTTTACCTGACTACGAAGTTTATGTCACGGATTGGCTGGATGCCCGTGATGTCCCTTTATCAGAAGGTAAATTTGGCTATGAAGAATACGTCAGCTATTTAGTAGATTTCATGAATCACATGGGTCCAAACAATCACGTTTTTGCTATCTGCCAAGCTGCTGTTCCTGCCATAACCGCTGTTTGTCATATGTCGAAGGAACAAGATGTTTGCCGTCCAAAGACCTTAACAATGATGGCAGGACCTATTGATATTAGAGTCAATCCAAACGCATTTACCAAACAAATTTACAAACTTTCTGCTAAAGCCCTTGAACGTATCGCCATTCATAAAGTTCCTAGACGATATGAAGGTGTTGGGCGATCAGTATATCCAGGCAACATGCAACTAGGCGGCTTCATGTCAATGAACATGAAATCTCACATGGAAAAGCATATCCAGTTCTTCAAGGACATTGTTCAGGGTAATGCTGACGATGCTGATAAGCACCGTGATTTCTATGATGAGTATATGGCAGTACTTGATATGGATGCCGATTTTTATATGGAAACCATGGACCGCATATTCCTGGATCAGCATTTACCCAAAGGCATCATGCAATTCCAAGGAAAAACAGTGAGCTGCAGTGATATTACAGATGTCGCCATTCTTACTCTAGAAGGTGAGCAAGATGACATGATTAGCCTGGGCCAAACAGAAGCAGCCCTTCACCTTTGCGATAAGCTCCCTAGAAAATTGAAAAAGCACTATGTTCAAAAAGGCGTAGGTCATTACGGAATCTTTAATGGTAGTAAATACCGTAAAGGTGTTGCGCCCAAAATTAAAAGCTGGATTAACAAGCATCACGAATAATATCGCTAGATGTAACACCTGTGATCAAAAAAGGCCGACAAATGTCGGCCTTTTTATTGTTGTAACCAGTCGTCACATCCTAGTGAAACATAATCAATCCCTCGCTATTTTAAGCTTTCACTTCTCTGCTTGTTTTTAAGTGCAAGCTTTTCTTTTTTACGATTAATAATTTGCTCTTCCATAGAGGAACCAATGTGAGTTTCTCCTCGCTTCTTAGCTAGATTTACTTGCCGCTCCCTTGCCTCATAACGCTTCATTTGCTCTTCACTATGCTTGCCATAGCAGCGATGGCAACTAACACCTTTTTGATAATTAGCGTGCTGTTTATCTTCCTCTGTTATGGGCAAGCGGCAGGCATGGCATTGATCATAGTGGCCTTTTTCTAGCCTGTGATTCACTGTGACTCTGTTATCAAAAACAAAGCACTCGCCCTGCCACATAGATTCTTCTTCAGGCACCTGCTCCAGGTAATTAAGAATACCGCCTTTCAGATGAAAAACTTCTTCAAAGCCCTGTTGCTTTAAATAAGCTGTAGACTTCTCACAGCGAATTCCACCGGTACAAAACATGGCTACTTTTTTCTGTTTTTTAGGATCCAGTTCTTTGCTGACGTAATCGGGAAATTCTCGGAAGGTTTCAGTATCAGGGTTCACTGCATTTTCAAAAGTACCAATTTCAACCTCGTAGTCATTTCGGGTATCGAGCAACAGCACTTCTGGATCACTGATTAAATCATTCCAATCACTGGGATCAACATAAGTACCAACAATATGATTAGGGTCAATACCCTCTACCCCCATGGTTACAATTTCTTTTTTCAGTTTTACCTTGGTCCGGTAGAAAGGATTGCCAGTGACATAGGATTCTTTAACTTCTAGCCCTGTAAAACGTGGGTCTTTCTTCAACCAACCTATCACGACATCAATGCCCTGTCTGGAACCAGCAATAGTGCCATTAATGCCTTCAGCAGCGAGCAGCAGAGTTCCTTTCACGCCCTCTTTCACCATCAGGTTCTGAAGGGGCTCTCGAAAGGATTCAAAATCGGGAAATGTTGCAAAGCGATAAAGTGCAGCAACCACCACACTAGCAGGGGATTCAGTCATTTCTTTTCCTCATTGCGACCGGAACGTAAAACCGGGCAAGTTGTAAGGTGTTGTTTCTGACGAAGCCCAATTAAAGCAAAGGAACAAGAGCACTTCGCCAGAACATTAACAGGGGCGCATTTTAAGTAAATGTGCCCCTCGACTCAAGATATCAAGCCTAACTATCAAACCACAAAACTTACAAACTGAAAGGCCCTGATAATACTTACCTTTTCATAATGTTACTGGACTAACTATTGATCTAAACCGGCTACATAGATGCTCCCCATCAGTGTAAGATTGCCGCCTATTTTATTTCGGCTATTAAATGGTATTACAACTATGACTGAGCTGCTGTCCCCCGCAGGTACACTCAAGAACATGCGCTATGCATTTGCCTACGGTGCAGATGCTGTCTATGCCGGGCAACCCCGCTATAGCCTTCGTGTGCGCAACAATGAGTTCAATCACTTGGATGTCATGGCAGGTGCCATTGCTGAAGCTCACGATCAAAATAAACAATTCTATATCGCCAGCAATATTTCTCCTCACAACGACAAAATAAGAAGCTATCTTCGCGATATGGAAGAAGTTATAGAAATGCAGCCCGACGCCCTGATTATGTCTGACCCTGGGCTGATTATGATGGTTAGAGAAAAATGGCCTGAAATGCCTATCCATCTATCCGTACAGGCAAATGCCACCAACTATGCCACTGTGAAATTTTGGCATACCCAAGGCATTGTTCGCACTATCCTGTCCCGTGAACTGGGACTGGATGAAATTGAAGAAATTCGCCAACAATGTCCTGAAATGGACTTGGAGGTTTTTGTCCACGGTGCACTCTGTATTGCCTACTCCGGGCGCTGCTTACTATCAGGCTATATGAATCACAGGGACTCCAATCAAGGTGCATGTACCAATGCCTGTCGCTGGAAATACAACGCCGAGGAAGGCAAAGAGACGGAAACTGGAGATATCATCCCAGCAAAGACTTGGGATCCGGAAGAGCTATCTGAACAAAAAGAACAGCAAGAAACACCCATCATGCTACTGGAAGAACAGGGCCGCCCCGGTGAGCTGATGCCCGCCTTTGAAGATGAGCATGGCACCTACATTATGAACTCCAAGGACTTACGTGCCGTGCAGCATGTTGAACGTCTGGTCAAAATGGGCGTTCAGTCATTAAAGATCGAAGGGAGGACAAAGTCCCATTATTATGCAGCCCGCACTGCACAGGTGTACCGTCGAGCTATTGATAACGCTGAGGCTGGCAAACCCTTCGACATGAATATGATGGCTGAATTAGACCACCTGGCAAATAGAGGTTATACCGAAGGCTTTTACCGTCGCCATGTGCCCCAGGAATACCAGAACTATGAACAAGGTGTTTCCACCAATCCAAATCAGCAATTTGTCGGTGAGATCAGTGCAGTGGAGACAGATCAAAGCTGGCTCACTGTCGATGTTAAAAACCGGTTTGAAACCGGTGATACACTTGAATTAATTACCCCTCAAGGTAATACATCTTTTAATTTAGATGCACTGGAAAACCTTGAGGGCAACAAAATAGATGCCGCGCCAGGTTCCGGGCATATTGTTCGTATTCCTATACCTGAATCACTCGCAGGGCAGTTATCATTACCTGAGGATGGTGGCTACGCTATGCTCATGAGGCATATGTAAGTCATTCGATATTTTAGAATAACGGAATCATGTTATGGCAAGACTTGCAGTACTTTTAGCCATTGCCATTCTCGGCTACCTACTTTGGCAAGGACTAAAAAAACAGTCCCCGGAGCAACGACGAAAAACACTGCTACGAAGTGTTTTTTTTGGGTTGATTGGCATAATTTTAATACTAGCAGCAACAGGGCGTGTTCACTGGCTAATGGCAGCGGCAGCGGCAGCTATCCCTTTTATTAAAATACTATTTGGTTTATTGCTACGCTCCTTACCTTTCCTACAAATTTGGCAAAAACAGCGCCAGGCCAAAACAAATCAATCATCTCCGGCACACACTAGTTCTGAATTAACTGAAGATGAAGCATGGCAGCTGCTGGGGCTTAAGCCAGGCGCCAGTAGAGAAGAGGTTATCAAAGCTCACAAAAGCCTGATGCAAAAACTTCACCCAGACCGTGGCGGCAATGACTATTTGGCAGCAAAACTCAATGCAGCCAGAGA
>JAJFKD010000027.1 GCA_021773405.1 Porticoccus sp. | reverse complement strand
CTCTTCTTAATAGCTCATCACCAGTGGTGCCTAATGGGCGATAACCAAAAGGCACACCTGCGCCAAGCTCTGCAAATTCAGGGTAACGCTGTTGATGCAATGTTTGGTAATAACTGGTGATAGCCAAATTTTTCAGTAAATGAATTAGTTCAATATTTGAATTGCCTTTGTGTTCACTCGAAAGCTTTATGGCAATAGAGTACAAATCGAATGCTGCGTTGAGATGGTAGCCGTCTTCACGTTGCTCTGTTTGGACGTAGGTATTCAAATGCCATTGGCCGACCTCTTCGAAAAGTGCAATCAGCTTAGGGTCGTTATTGCCATAGGTTTTCAGATGAATCCAAACCAGTTGCTCATAACTTTCAGCAGCGGCATCGGTTTGCCCTTGCCTGACATGGCTTTCAATAATGCCCCTTAACATAGGAGCTTGAGACAAACTGTAAACACCATCATTAACGCGTTTAAGGTAGAGAGACCTTCTGTAGGCATTAATCGCCTCTTCATAACGCTGGCTGGTTTGCAGGGTTTTTCCTAACCCATAAACCATTTCTGATAATTCCAGGTCGTAGGGGCCAACCTCATTTTCTTTTTGTTCAATGGCGGCTCGATGATTTTCAATGGTAAGGTCAAGCGAGTTTTTTAACGCCGTATTGCGGGCGATAATGGCACTGAGAAGTTCTGAGGCGCTGTTAGTTTTATTTGTATCTTCTTTGGCCGTGGCTGACGGGCTGGTAGAATCTTCTTTTTCAGCCATAGGTTGATCGGTAGTTTGTTCATCAGCAACCGGTTCACCCACAACATCATTGGCAACAACGGTAGTTGTAAGCAGGCAGCCCATCAACAGGCACAGGGCTAAAGGCGTGACGCCTGCTCTGTTGAGGGAAAGCTTATTGATGGAGCATATGTCGAATGGGTGAATCATCTGTTTTTGCTCTAGCTTCTTACTCTGTGATTAATCATGGACTTAGAGGCAACTAGTGGGTGATCGTTCCTTACTTTACCTTAGGAATTACACACCCTGAGTATAGCCCGGATGGAAAGCAGTAAAAACAAGCTACTTCCTTTAAATTTAAGATAAAAGGTTAAGAGTGAAAAAGTGATAACAGCCCCTAAAAAAGTGAAAACAAACCCTGAAAGAAGGTACATCTAACAATGCTATTGGAGTTGTGGAATGTTATTGCGCCCGTTCTGATTTGTACCGCCATCGGTTTTTTTTGGGGGCGCTCTTCAACACCCTATGCGGCAGAATTCGTCAGTCGGGCTGTGATGAATATCGGCGCTCCTTGCCTTGTCGTATCGGCCATTAGCCAGGTCGAGATTTCGGGCCAGGATTTTGCTCAAGTCGCATTAGCCGCAGTGATTGTCTTTATTGGAACGGCGGCACTAGGAGTTATTGCTATACGAACCCTAGAAAAGAACAATTTGGCCAAGAAGGGTGTAGAAGGCCGCTCCTTATTATCTGCAGTAGTGTTTCCCAACAACGGCAATATGGGATTACCCCTTTGCTTGTTTGCTTTTGGGGAGCAGGGTTTGGCATTGGGGCTATCATTCTTTCTGGTGCAAATGACGGCATTGATGACCGCAGGTGTTGCTTTAATGTCACGCGCTAGCACAGGCCTCAAAGCCATATTGGAAGACCTGGCAAAACAGCCATTAATCTACGCCATCATTATTGCTCTTTGGCTCGTAGGGAGTGGCACCCGATTACCCCTATGGGTTGATTCCACCGTGGAATTACTTGCCGGGTTTACTATTCCATTAATGTTGATCACTTTGGGCGTGTCCCTATCCAATTTGACCACAACAGGTTGGTGGCGGAGCATTGTGTTTTCGACCTTGCGTATTGGTGGCGGATTAGTTTTTGCCTGGGTCGCCGTGTCACTCCTGGGTATTACGGGTACAGCCAGAAATGTAGTATTGCTTCAAGCCATCATGCCTGCCGCAGTCTTTAATTATTTATTGGCATTAAAATTTGATCGTGACCCCAATGCAGTTGCCGGTGTCGTCGTTGCATCGACAATAATGGCATTGTTAGCTGTACCGCTCTTGCTGACCTTTTTATTGTAAATTTCAGGTTGTTGTAATAGAAAGCAAAAAGCACTTGATGAGGAAAAGACATTGGTGAATAAAAAGCCCTTAGCGAATAAAAAGCCTTTAGAAGGTTATCGAGTAATAGAACTGGGGCAATTACTTGCGGGGCCTTTTGCCGGTTCTTTACTGGCCTATTTTGGTGCTGAAGTGATCAAAGTAGAACCACCCGGTGGGGGTGACCCACTGCGAAACTGGCGTGTCGTTAAAGATGGCACCTCATTGTGGTGGCGAAGCCTTGGGCGCAATAAAAAATGTATTACCCTGGATTTAAAAACAGAAAAGGGTAGGGAGCTGGTTGCTCAACTTATTGATGGTGCCGATGTATTAATTGAAAACTTTCGGCCGGGCGTGATGGAAAAATGGGGCTTGGGGCCAGAGCGTTTTAAGCAATCTAATCCGGGCTTGGTATACACCCGGATATCCGGTTACGGACAAACAGGGCCCTATGCCCATAAGCCCGGTTTTGCCTCTGTGTGTGAAGGCATCAGTGGCTTTCGCTATGTGAATGGTTTTCCCGACGAAGCACCAGTACGGCCAAACCTAAGTATTGGCGACAGCATTGCCGGGTTACATGCTGCATTTGGAGTTGCCTTGTCACTGCTGTCCCGTCAAGCCAGTGGTCAGGGGCAAGTAGTCGATATCGCACTGTATGAAGCCATGTTTAATTTACTGGAAGGTGTCGTACCAGAATTTGATGGTGGCGGTGTGATTCGTGAACCATCGGGTACCACAGTCACAGGTATTGTCCCCACAAATACCTATCGCTGTGGTGATGGAAAATTTGTTGTTATAGGTGGCAACGGCGATTCTATTTTTAAACGCCTAATGGAAGCCGCAGGACGAACAGATATGGCCAACGATTCACGTTTAGCCAACAACGCCGGCAGGGTAGAACACGAACAAGATATTGATAAAGCAATTTCCTCATGGTGCCAAAATCACACCAGTGCCGAAATACTCGAAACACTTGAACAAAGCCGTGTGCCAGCAGGCCCAATTTATAACGCGGAAGATATGCTGGCAGACCCACACTTTAATGACCGTGGGTTATTCGAGCAGGTCGAAATCAATGGTGAACCACTAAAAAGTCCGGGGATGATTCCCAAGCTCAGTGACACTCCGGGAGAAACCGAGTGGCCAGGGCCAGAAGTGGGTAGTCATAATGAAGAGGTGCTGGGTGAATTACTGGGATTGGATCAAGAAGCCCAGCAGAAGTTAAGGGATGATGGGGTGGTTTAATTGTTAACACTGCCCCGCCGCCTTGCTATGTGTTTTAATCAATTTTTCGCCCAAGTATTTTGCTAAGAATACCAACAATACTTTTTTCTTGCCTGCTAGCATTTGAGCCGAAAAAATAGTTTCTTGCTGAGTAATAAAGGCAGAGTATTGCTGAAGCCATACCTATATATTGAAACCAATGGATTCTTCTGCCAAATATCACTTCAAGAACAGGGTGCATATTACTACCGCTGCTCTCATTGAGTTTAGTTTCAAGCCACATTGGAATTAAGAAATAGAAGACTATGAATGTGACAGCGGCAAACATAAGTGCACCCCACCAAGAGAGCATGGAGCCAATTTTATTTATATCGCTAAATATTGAAGATCTTCTTCTATGTCTACGTGCCATGCTTCCTGCTTATACGCTTAACGCTTATCCCACAGGGAAATTGGGAACGCTGCGAATAATTTTTCCTGTATAGCTATTTGTTAACTTCTT
The DNA here is from genome assembly GCA_021773405.1 of Porticoccus sp. Taxonomy (GTDB): domain Bacteria; phylum Pseudomonadota; class Gammaproteobacteria; order Pseudomonadales; family Porticoccaceae; genus Porticoccus. The sequence goes on along the minus strand of JAJFKD010000027.1, from coordinate 2,090 downwards.
TTATAGCTTGGGCAACAGGCCTTGATAGAATTTCTACCATCGACTTTTGATTTGATGTGTCGTTTTCCGGGCTTGAAGAATACCCCGTTGATTGAGGAGAAAAAATACAGTTTGAGGCTTGAAGTAAAACGGCATCACGTACACCCTCATCTCCAGAAGCTTCGACAAGTGCAGCATGGGTCATTAAAGCATTTTGGCGATGTTTGTTTACTATGGCGTTATGTTTATGATTTAAAAAATTCTTTGCTGAAAGAAACAGCATATATGCCATTACTGAAAAAATAAGGAATTTGCTTATTGAAAGCTGGACAGCATCATATGTATTCTCGGGCTTTAAAAATGGTATTTTATGCAGGAATAGGCTTAATACTGCAAAGATACCAAGGGCAACTGCTAACTTAACAGCATATTCTTGCCAGCGGCCAGCTTCAGTAGTGTGATGTTCATACTCTGCATTAAAATGCGCAGCTTGCTTGGTTACACCCTCTTCAGCAGCAACACGCCTAATTTCGTCAAGAGCAGTTTTAGCGTCTTTTTCATGTTGTCCTAGGTTTTCCGAAATTTTATCTGACTTATCCTCAATTGCTTGAAGTGTAGCTCTTGCTTCAGAATCTAAACGCTGAAAATCAGCAGAGCGATGTAAAGAGTAGGAAATATATGGATGCAATGCCTGAAATGCTGGCTGGTATGCCTCTGAGACTTGCTTGATAAAGTTAGCCCTAGCACTACTTGGATCTTGTTGGCCCAGGTCAAACTCAAGAATCTGAGAAAACAACTTATAGTGATTATTTGCATTGTCTTTTATTGGAATGAGGATCTGATCAGGAAAATCCTGCAATGCTGTTATCGAAAGCCTTTTATATAAATCAATAATCTGCTGTGCGGGAACAACTACATCTCTGAAATTTAGCCTGCTCCCTAGCTCCTCAACTCTGGGGAGTTCATTAACATCAAAGTTTTGAATACGGGTAAGAGACTCTTTTGCCTCTTTATAAAGATCTTCTGTCCCTACAATCATATTTCACCCCTTAATTTGAGTCTCTGATAAAAGTTAACATTTGTATATGTAGCCAGCTCGTTTTGTCATTTCTGATATTACGAGGTGGCTTTCTGCTAATTAAGCTTGGAAGGGATTTATAGAAGTGGCCGAATCCTTTCCGCGCTAAACACATGTACCCGATAATAACGTAAACGAGTTTTCCTTATGCCATGCCTACACATGGCGTAGGAGATGATAAGAACAGTATATTCCTGTTTATGTCGCTATAACAGTACTGGGTTTGGCGCTGAAATTCGCTTGCCAAAACTGTACTCGTCAGGGTTTTTTCAACGCTTTCTATTTCCGTAATTTGGTCGATAACTTGATCCAGTAGGTGCTTGTTTTACCTGCCGGGTAAAAGCGAATGATGTAGCTATTGAATAATAGGTCGTTGACCATACAAAGAGCCGATTTTGGCAACTAAACTATAATCTATAGGTATAAATACATAGCTATGGGCGGGTTGGTATATAGATAGATATATAGATAGAGGTATGCCGTTATGTCTGTAAATCCTGTTGTTTCAGTAAATAATCAATGTGCTGGAGAAGGCATTTCTTCGATTTTGAGCTATGCCCATTCTTTAGTTGCGGATAGGGATTATGAAAAGCCGCTGTTATTGATTAGTGCGGATCAGGTAAAGAGCAATGCCCAGCGGTTTATGGCTGCTTTACCCGGGGTTCACCCACACTTTGCGGTGAAATCTAACCCCGATCAGCGTGTGCTCAGCATTCTTCATAAACAAGGCGTATCGTTTGAAATAGCTTCCTATGCCGAGTTGAAATTACTGTTGGATTTAGGAATACCAGCTGAAGAGATTTTTTACTCGAACCCCATTAAGTCTGAGGCCTATTTGCGCAAGGCTGCTCAAAGCGGTGTGCAATGGTATGCGGTGGATTCCGTTGCCGAGGTGCAAAAAATTCATGGTATATACCCTGATGCGAGTTTGTACCTAAGAATCAAAATTAGTAACGAGGGTTCGGCCTGGCCATTGGATAAAAAGTTTGGGGTTGAAGGGCAGGAGGCTTACGATGTTTTGGCTGAATGTGTA
>JAJFKD010000026.1 GCA_021773405.1 Porticoccus sp. | reverse complement strand
GACTTTTCGAAGCCAAATCTCAGTTCCACTACTATCACTTACAGGTTGATCTTGTACAATGATGATAGGATTATAAGAGTCACCCTGAGAGCTTTTAATATCATGAATTCTCATTAGAAATCGGTTTTCAATGCCTCCCTTAACCGTTCTGATTTCAACCTCATTACAAATACCAAAAACAGACAGTTTTCCTAGCCCCTTTTTCCCAATTACTTTTCGCCCACTAGGCGTCTCCTCAACTCCATCGTCTATTCTTCTGTTCCGGCCAATCTTGAGATATTTATTATTTAGCTCCTCAAACGACATACCAAGGCCATCATCACAATAGTAGATAGACTTATCTGTCCCATCATTAATGAAATCAATGACAACTTCGTTAGCATCAGCATCCCACGAATTCGAAACCAGCTCAGATATAACGCTTGGGAGTTTTGAATACAGAGAAATACCAAGATGCTCTATCGTATTAGGATCAAATTTAAGAGTCAGAACTTGCGACATACTGTTTAACTTCCTTATTAAATTAAAATCACAATACATTTTTGCATAAATGATGCTAGTTCGCACAAGGTATCGCTAGAAATCCTCATACTTAGCCACTAATAAGCTCTGGGCTGATTATGCAGCCAAGTGGTTCGTAACAATTATCTTTTGATCAATGGTGAACAGCCAAGTATTACTTGGGGGATGTAAACCGGCAATTAAAGGGGTTTAGTCTTCTCCCTTTTTTTTTCTGGCATTTGATGGGTATTGACGCACGTCAACAAGGCAGCGAGAGCAGTTGCTTATCCGTGTCGGCTGCTCTACGGTGGTGATTAGAGCCAAGAAATTTCACAGCGGAAAATGGAACCACACTATGATGCAAGTACTGATTAACAGTCATCAAATTGAACCCGACAGCGTCTCGTTTCAGGAATGGATCACTACAGCCGTAGTCTGCGAACTGGAGCACTTCGACGAGTTTCTAACCCGGGTTGAGGTGCATGTGAGTGACGAGAATGCCCAAAAGTCCGGTCCTCGTGACAAGCGTTGCCAGATCGAGATGCGCCCTCGGGGCCACCAGCCTCTCTCGGTCACCAATCATGACGAGACCCTTGAGTTGGCGGTCAATGGCGCCGCAGAAAAGGCGCGGCATGCCCTTGAACATTTGATGGGAAAACTGGATGTGCGTGGCAATGCATCCAAAAAAGCCCAGGCGCCGGTAGACGAGGAAACTGCCCGCGAGAACCAAGATGCGCTTCTGGAAAATGATTTCTTTGCACAGGAAGAGTCACTCTGAGGAATTAGCATTCCGACAGGAGAGCAGCCAGCCTGCTCTCCTTTTTTTCCTCCCACCGATCCCACCTGCACTCCGCAGCGCCAAACTCTCGTTTCCTATTCTCATTTCCTATTCTCATTTCCTATTCTCAATTCCTGCTCTCAATACCCGCCAATAGCGCTGAATGATAGTGCTTCAGAAACAATCCTTGCTTCACACTAATTCCTGCATATAAGTTACTCCGTTTTATACTTATAACGTGCTACAAAAGCGCTGAATCACTAACAGGTTTCTGGCATTTTAGGGTGAGTTATGTAGTCCCAACCCAGATCTTCAAGTTAAGTTGCCAGCACCTAAAAAACATGTATATTCCTAAAATTATTTCATCCCTCATTAAGGACATGTTGATGCTCTTTGCAATCATTCTTGGCGGTCTGATCGGCTACTCTTTTGGCAAATTACCCGGCTTTCTCATTGGTGCTGCCATCGCTGCTTTTCTTCTTAACTACATGAAAAGCCACCTTATCGGCAAACTCCAGAACATACAGTCTGGCTTTGTTGAATCTGTCTTCGCCGTCATGGGGGCCCTGTGTAAAGCCGACGGTGTGGTATCCGGAGACGAGATACAAATGGCGGAAACCATGTTCGCGCGCTTCCACCTGAATAAAGACCAAAAAGCCAAAGCCAAGGCCGCCTTCAACCGCGGTAAAGAACCGGACTTTGACCTGGACGCGGAGCTCAACCAGTTCCTACAGATGGGTGGTCGGCAACCGGCTTTCCTGCAGATGTTTCTCCAGGTGCAGGTGTCTGCCGTCTCGGCCGACGGCGTTATCCATCCGGCAGAACATGAAATGCTGGTTCGTATTGCCCGAGGGCTGGGGTTGCCTGAAAGCCAGGTCGATCAACTGGAAGCCATGTTGCGTGGTGCTCATGCCGGACACGCCAACCCAGGTCAGAGCTCAACCACACAGCAGATTGATGATGCCTTCACAGTACTGGGTGTCTCGCCCTCTACCAGCGACGCTGATATCAAAAAGGCGTACCGTAAATTAATGAGTGAAAACCATCCCGACAAACTGGCCGGCAAGGGCCTGCCTGAGACCATGCGGGAGATGGCGGAAGAACGGACTCAGGAGATCAGCCACGCCTACGATGTGATCAAGGGGGTCCGCAAGAAAAGCGCCTGAAAAGATCAATGATTTAGGTATCGTCCTCGGTTGTCCTCATGCCTTCCGATCTCAAGCCTTCCCACCTAAAGCCTTCCCACCTTAAAGCCAACGCTGTCAGGATAAGTAGGTTTCCAGACTGAATGCCCGATAGCGCAGCCGGGGTAATTTCTCGGCAGTGATAAAACCGGACTGGGCGTTAATCACATCGGGAATTCTATTGACCAGTTGGCTACAGGTGGTCATGGCGGTGGGGACAGCCCCATTGGACAGCTCAACATCGGGCTCCCCCACTATTTTCCAGTGGTTTATGTCAGTCTGATCAGGCCGATACACACAACCGGTCATTTCGAACACAAAGCTCGGCCCTTCACTGGTTTTAATTTCATCGATATCGGTAAAACCCAGAACATCCCCAACGGCAACCGTGATTCCCAGCGAGGCGACCGGCAGAGATTTCGTCGCCAGTACCGGCCGTGATGTTGTGGTAATCGAGGTGGGCGTCAAACCGGTATCCGCCACCAGTGCATCCAACACGTTACGACCAAAGGTGGGCGGGCGCGAAGCGGACTCCAGCCAGGTGTTGAACTGCTCTGTGGTGGTGCCAACCTGTTGCTCGCGAGCCAGTTCGGGACCGTAATCGTCAACATTCCAGCTGGCCTGCCCCAGCACGTTGTCTGTACGGTGTGTGGTACCCATCAGCATACTGACCATATTGAGCCAGTAACTGTCCTGATGACCGGAACCGGTCAAAGTCACACCAGTACGTTTGGCGATCCCGTCCAGCTCCGCAGTAATTTCGGGCGAGGTTTCCCACGGGTACAGTGCTTCTTCAGACAGTGTCACTGCATTCACGCCGTGCTCCGCACACAGGCGAAGCTGCTCCTGTGCATCGGACATATAGCTGTTGACAGCGATAACCGCGATATCGGCCCCACGACTCAGCACCTCCGCTGCATCATTGCTCACGGCAACTCCCAGCTGGCGTCCGAGACCGGTAAGCTCTCCCAGGTCTTTGCCGACTTTTGCCGGGCTGCGGGAAATAGCCCCGATAATCTCGACCCCCTTGTCGAGCAACATACGGGTAATGATCGAATTCATTGTCCCGACACCATAGATCACAGCTTTGATTTTTTTCATGGATATCACCCTCTTGTTATTGTCGTGTTCAGTTGCACCGGCATTCAGTTGCGTTGACATGTCATCGGCATAAAACTGCCACAGTATAGGAAAGCTCAAGGGCAGATAGTAACCCCGATTCATATTCGATGAAATGAAAGCCATTGTTGATGCGAAGGGTAGTGATGTTTATGACGTACTGACTGTTGTTGGTATCCAATCTAAATTGAACCAAGGTACCAACTAAGGTGCCAACATAACTAACAGGATTACAATAGATAAAATGGACTGTGCTGGAGATATAAAACTGTAAGCCCCTTGGTATTACTGGGGTTAAAGGACATTAATGGATGTTTCTGGTCTTTAATATGGTGCCCGAGGCCGGACTTGAACCGGCACGACCGTGAGGTCGGGAGATTTTAAGTCTCCTGTGTCTACCAATTCCACCACCCGGGCTGTGGGTTCAGTGTCTGCATTGCTTAAAGCAGGCTACTGTGAAGATGGAGGCGCGGGTCGGAATCGAACCGACGATGGAGGAGTTGCAGTCCACTGCATTACCACTTTGCTACCGCGCCTTTTGGAGGCAGGATTGTACCCGACGGGAATTTCAAAAAACAGTCAGAAACCCCGTATTCTTGGATAAAATTTCCTTAAACATTAGGTTAAATTAGGAAAATCAAGAAACTCTTTACCGTAACGGCCCATTCAGTCCGAGTTAACCCTATGATTAAGCTTTTTCCTGGTCAGTTTCAAGGTCGTTATCTGGTGCTTTAGATAATTCAGGCCATGCTGCTTTTAGGTACACCACCATTGACCACAACGTCAAAATGGCTGCAATGTAGAGTAAAACAACACCCACCTGATCCCATACTGGATAGGCAATAGGGTCTACAGCCAACAGTACGGTAATCGCTATCATTTGAAGGGCTGTCTTTACCTTTCCTATGTAGGAAACGGCCACACTGGTACGCTTACCCAGTTCAGCCATCCACTCACGGAGTGCTGAAATAACAATTTCTCGACTGATGATCACTAGAGCCGGCAATGCAAAGATAACAGTGGCGTGTGCTTGCAGCAGTAAAACCAGT
>JAJFKD010000025.1 GCA_021773405.1 Porticoccus sp. | reverse complement strand
ATTTTAAAAGATCCCGCACCTTTTGTTGAGGTTGAAACCCTTAATGATAGTTCGGTCGATTTTTTAGTACGCCCTTTTTGTGTTGGAGAGCATTATTTTGATGTTCTTTATTCTGTTCCCGAGCAGATTAAAAAAGCTCTGGATGAAAAGGGAATTGAAATACCTTTCCCACATAGAAAGTTGATAATCGAAAAAGAGGATTAACAAACCAATCAATGTTGTTCCTTTGGGGTTGGACCTCCGCGCTATGAGCTTCGGCCAATTGCTAATTATTAGTGCGTTAACTGATCAAAAATAAAAGCCCTAGTGTAAATATGAACTGGGGCTTTTTTTATGCCCAATAAAAAATCATAAGGCATTCATCTTTGCTCGAATTATGTTTGCCTTAGTCACAGCTAACACTCTATATTTAAAAACGAGTTATCAATACTGCGCTAAAGTTATTCGTGGTAGGGGAATAGAAAAAGTAATTTTCAGTAAAACAACAACACAATGGAGTGGTTATGAGTAAGCCGGTGATAGCGGACAATAAACCGATTAAAGTTAATTTGTCTAAAGGACAGGAATGCTATTTCTGTACCTGTGGCCGATCAAAGAGCCAACCTTTTTGTGATGGCTCCCATGCAGGTACATCGTTTACACCGAAGGCGTTTGTTTCTGAAAAAGATCAAGAGGCTTATCTTTGTGCTTGTAAGCATACGAGTAATGCTCCGTTTTGTGATGGCACCCATAATCAGTTTTCTGACGATCAGGTGGGAGGTGAAGGGCCGGGCGTTATCCAGGTGAATGCAGACGGAGACGAAGATTCAGTTCCAGGTTCTTTAGTTCCAGAAGTAAGAGCAACAGTAGAAGAACCCACGGTAGAGTTTATTCATCAATTAGCGAACGAAGGGTTATCCAAAGTTGGCCACCACGGCCCTATGGCTGCGATGGGGGTGCCTAGGAAAGACCTTCCCAGTTGGGATGATATTCAAATTATGGTTGCCCAGCTTGCCCGCAAACCGTTAATGGATGATGTGCCGGTAGCAACAGAGCTGGTGATAGGCCCTGAGGCAGAAAAGCCCTTGGTATTGGATATTCCATTATTTGTTTCTGATATGAGTTTTGGTGCCCTTTCTGAAGAAGCGAAATTAGCCTTGGCCAAAGGTGCAGAGCAGGCTGGTACCGGTATCTGTTCGGGTGAAGGAGGCATGTTACCTGAAGAGCAGCAGGAGAATAGCCGTTATTTTTATGAATTGGCCACAGCCAAGTTTGGCTATAGCGAAGCTGCGTTAGAAAAAGTCCAAGCCTTTCATTTTAAAGGGGGGCAGGCAGCAAAAACAGGCACAGGAGGGCATCTGCCTGGTGTAAAAAATGTGGGAAAAATATCGAAAGTTCGAGGGCTTCCCGAGGGTACGCCCGCAGTTTCTCCACCTACCTTTAGTGACCTGAGTACACCATTCGATTTCAAGCGGTTTGCTGATCGAGTGCGTGAGGTGAGCGGTGGTATTCCCATTGGTTTTAAACTGAGTGCTAACCATATTGAACGAGATATCGCATTTGCACTTGAGGCCAGTGCCGACTACATTATTTTAGATGGTCGTGGTGGTGGTACCGGTGCGGCACCTTTGTTATTTCGTGATCATATCAGTGTGCCGACCATTCCTGCTTTGGCCAGAGCAAGACAGTATTTGGATCAGCAGGGTGCCAGCGGGCGAGTCACTTTAATTGTTACGGGCGGATTGAGAGTGCCCAGTGATTTTATTAAGGCAATGGCTTTGGGTGCTGATGGTATTGCGATTGCCAATAGTGCTATGCAGTCTATTGGTTGTGTTGCTGCAAGAATTTGTCACACCAATAATTGCCCTGCAGGAATCGCCACTCAAAACCCTGAATTAAGAAAGCGATTAGATGTTGAAGGATCAGCTAAACGGTTAGCGACCTTTTTTGATTCATCGGTTGAGTTGATGAAAGTGATGGCAAGGGCTTGCGGCCATTCACACCTGAATGATTTCAGCCATGAAGACATCGCTACTTTTAATAAAGAATTGTCACATTTATCTGGTATTGAGTATGCAGGAGTTGGATTTAACAGCTTCGATCCAAAACGAAATGGATAACTCATCATGAGTTTAAAGCTATGATCTTAAAACCATGATCTTAAAACCATGAGCTTAAAAGAAGTCTTGGGAATAGAGTTACCGATTATTCAGGCACCTATGGCAGGTGTGCAGGGTAGCGCTTTGGCGGTTGCTGTTTCTAATGCGGGAGGGCTAGGTTCTTTACCCGGGGCCATGCTGAATATTGAAACATTGCGTGATGAATTAAGTGCAATAACGTCGCAAACAGATCGCCCCTATAACGTTAATTTCTTTTGCCATGAAATGCCTGAACACAGCCAAAAGGCTGAAATGATTTGGCGTAATGCGTTAAGTCCTTTTTACAAAGCCTACAGTGTTGATCCGGATATGGTGCCGGTAGGTAGCAGTCGTATTCCATTCAATGCTAAAACTGCAGAAGTATTAGAAGAGTTTAAGCCGCCAGTGGTGAGTTTTCACTTTGGATTGCCAGAGGAAGAATTGTTGCTACAGGTTAAGTCCTTTGGCGCAAAGGTAATAAGTTCAGCGACTACGGTAGAGGAAGCGCTGTGGCTGGAAGAATATGGTGCGGATGTCATCATTGCCCAGGGCGTTGAGGCCGGGGGGCATCGAGGGATGTTCTTATCCCACGATCTGAATTCACAAATGGGTACCTTTGCCTTGCTTCCTCAAATTGTTGATGCCGTGAATGTTCCTGTGGTTGCAGCTGGAGGTATTGCTGAAGCAAATGGTGTTGTTGCTGCCATGGAATTAGGCGCTGCTGGTGTGCAATTGGGGACAGCCTATTTACTCTGCCATGAGGCATTAACAAGCCCTATGCATCGTACTGCATTAGAAAGTGAGGGTGCTAAGCACACGGCGCTGACTAATATTTTTACTGGCCGCCCGGCGCGAGCAATTATCAATCTAGCGATGAAAGAACTTGGTCCGATTCATTATGGTATTCCTGAATTTCCCCTAGCGGCTAGTGCTATCACACCACTGCGAACTATTATGGAGGCTCAAGGTTCAGGTGACTTTTCACCACTTTGGGCAGGACAGAATGTGACGGGTTGTAAGGCGATATCTGCTGCTGACTTAACCCATGAATTAGCCTCACAGTTGTAATTTATTTGGTTTCGCGTATCAGGAACTTTCTTTTTTTATAGTGAGTTAAGTAGTGCTTTAATATAGCGCTATAAACAGTGCGTTATAATAATTTTTAATCTCTGAATTTTATATTTAAGAGCAGGGTTTTTTAGGGCTAGATTTAAAGAGGTAGGTATAAAAATGAAACTTGAATCATTGGCATTGCATCATGGGTATGAATCTGAAGCTACTACTAAGGCGGCAGCTGTTCCTATTTATCAAACTACGTCATACACCTTTGATGATACCCAGCACGGTGCTGACCTTTTTGATTTGAAAGTTCCTGGAAATATTTATACCCGAATTATGAACCCTACTACCGATGTGTTGGAGCAACGGGTAGCAGCGATGGAAGGTGGAATAGGCGCTTTAGTTGTTTCCTCGGGTATGGCAGCGATTACTTATGCAATTCAGTGTATCTGTTCTGTAGGGGATAACATCGTCAGCACCAGCCAGCTTTATGGTGGGACGTACAACCTGTTTGCACACACGTTGCCGAACCAAGGTATTGAGGCCCGTATGGTGTCTGGTGATGATTTTGATGGCTTGGATCAGGCCATTGATGAAAATACCAAATTAGTATTTTGTGAGTCTATTGGTAACCCGGCAGGTAATATTGTCGATATTGAAAAGTTTGCAGAGATCGCTCATAAACATGGTGTTCCGTTAGTTGTTGATAACACGGTGGCCACACCATTTTTGTGCCGTCCATTTGAGTTAGGGGCTGATATTGTTATTCATTCCCTGACTAAATATATCGGTGGGCATGGCACCTCTATTGGTGGTGTCATTGTTGATTCTGGGAAGTTTGATTGGGCGGCAAACAAGGAACGTTTCTCAATTTTAAATGAACCTGATCCGTCTTATCACGGTGTGGTCTACACCGAGGCCTTGGGGTCTGCTGCTTATATTGGCCGTTGTCGAGTGGTGCCACTTCGTAATACGGGTGCTGCAATTTCCCCTACCAATTCATTCCAAATCTTACAGGGATTGGAAACACTGTGTCTTCGTATGGAGCGGCACTGTGAAAATGCCGAAAAGTTGGCGGCTTTTCTACAAAATCATGAAAAAGTGTCTTGGGTAAATTATGCCGCACTACCCGATAGCCTCTACCATCAAACCTGCCAAAAAATTACCGGTGGGAAAGCATCAGGCATTCTGAGCTTTGGTATTAAGGGCGAGGATGGTAAAGAATCTGGTGCACAATTTATTGATGCGCTGGAAATGATTTTAAGACTGGTCAATATAGGTGATGCCAAGTCACTAGCCTGTCATCCGGCCTCAACGACTCATCGGCAATTAAATGATGAGGAATTGACTGCAGCAGGTGTTAGTGCAGACCTGGTACGTATTTCTGTGGGTATCGAAAATATTGAGGATATTATTGCCGATGTGAGCCAGGCTCTTGATGCGGTTAAATAATTATTTATCTAACAGGGCTCGATGAATCTCTCCCTAATTAATTTATCCAAATATTAATTAGGGTTTTTCCAAAAAACTGTGAACAATTTTATTAAAGGTTTCCGGTTTTTCTGCGTGTAACCAGTGCCCGGTGTTAGCAATCATTTTTAATTGTGCTTTAGGAAAAAGTCGTAACACCTCGTCACGATGTTTGTCCTGGATGTAGGCTGAATCTTCTCCTTTTATAAACAGGGTGGGGCCAGAAAAGGGCTCGCCAGTGGGCGCCAGTGTCAGTGTGTCATAGTAGTTGCCAATAATACCGTCCATATAAAGGCGTAGGCCAAATTGACCATCTTTTTCTCTCACCAAATTTTTCAGCAAAAAGGCCCGTACAGAATTTTCTTCCACATAGGTTGCCAGAAGCTCATCGGCTTCTCTGCGTGATGTTGGGCGTGTTTTGGCCAATGCTTCTAGGCCTTCCAGAACACCACCATGGCGGTCGGGCTTGTAGGTCACTGGGGCAATATCGGCAGCGATTAGTTTGTTGACTCGGTCGGGGTAATTCATTGCAATTTGCATGGCAATTTTCCCTCCCATGGAATGGCCTAGAAGGTCAGCTTCCTGTAGGCACTGATCATCCATTAACTCAATAATATCCTCTGCCATGGTGGGGTAGTCCATCTCAAGGCTGTGTGGAGATTCACCATGATTTCGGAGGTCAACAGAAATAACTTTATATAGATCAGTGAGCGCTCGACCCACTACCCCCAAATTACTCAGCGAGCCAAACATACCGTGCATTAATATGACCGGTAGACCTTCACCTTGGATGGAATAATTTAATTTCACAGAAGCTCTCTTTTCCCAGGGGATATCTAATATGACTTTTCTGAATTTTGATTGATATTTATATTATAAGGGGATGTATAAAAATAGTGATTTTTTCGTGAGTGTAAGGAAGCACCGCGCGGAGAACCGCAGTGTACATGTAGTACATGAGGATTTGAGCACGGAGCTGATGCAGCAATCGCGGAAAAAGTGCATTTTTATGGGCGACGGATACAGCCGGGTAAACTACATAACATCTCAAATAATAAATTAGCTGCAAGTAATGCGGTATTCCCAGTGCTGTCGTAGGGTGGGGAGACTTCCACCAAGTCACCGCCAATGATATTTAATCCGTAACAGCCTCGAATAATTTCTAGTGCTTGAATACTCGTTAGCCCGCCGGGTTCAGGTGTGCCGGTACCTGGTGCTACGGATGGATCCAAACCATCAATATCAAAGCTGATGTAGGTGGGTGTTTTTTCTCCAATTTGCTGACGTATTTCTGCCATAAATGGTGTAAGTGAACGATGCCAACAATCTTCAGCCTGGATTACATTAACTCCATTCTGCCGGGACCAGTCAAAGTCATTAGCGCTGTAGCCAGTAGCTCTGACACCAATTTGAGCCATCTTCTTGGGCTCTATTAGTCCTTCTTCAATGGCACGGCGAAATACTGTGCCATGGGTAATTTTTTCTCCAAACATACTATCGTTGGTATCCGTATGAGCATCGATATGTACAACAGCAACAGGGCCGTGTTTGTTGGCAATGGCCCTTAGAATTGGCAAGGTAATTGTGTGGTCTCCACCCAGGCTAAAAGGTTTGACGGGAAACTTAAGCAGTTCGCAAAAATGTTCGGTAATAATTTCTATGGATTGAGAAAGGTTAAATGTGTTGAGGGCTATATCGCCAATGTCGGCGATTTGAAAACTATCAAAGGGTGCGGCACCAGTGGCCATGGAATAGGGACGAATCAGTGCTGATTCCTGACGAATTTGTCGAGGAGCAAACCTGGCACCTGTGCGATTACTTGTTCCTATATCTAGCCCTACACCGATAAAGCAAACATCCAGCCCTTCGGCCGTAGCCTGAGTGGGTAATCGAAACAGCGAGCCTGGCCCTGAGAAGCGAGGCATATCGTTGCCGCTTAGAGGTTGGTTGAATTTCTTGCTCATAGCCTTCTCCAAATAGTTTGTTGAAGGTTGGTAGGGCAAAAAGAATGGTTGTTATTCGATTCCACCCAGACAAACGTATTTCAATTCCAGATAATCATCCAGGCCGTATTTTGAACCTTCCCTGCCTTGGCCGGATTCTTTGATACCGCCAAAAGGAGCCATTTCATTTGAAATAATTCCTTCGTTAACACCCACAATCCCAAATTCTAATTGTTCTGAGACACGCCAGATTTGATTGTTGTTTTGGGAGTAAAAATAAGCAGCCAACCCAAATTCAGTATCGTTGGCAAGTTCGACAGCTTCTTCTTCGGTCTCGAATTTAATTAATGGTGCCACTGGGCCAAAAATTTCTTCAGAAAATAACCGCATCTCTGGGCTGACATCGGTGAGGATGGTGGGTTGCACAAAGTTATCTCCCGCCTCTGCTCGCGCCCCTCCAGTTACAATTTGTGCACCTTTTGATACGGCATCATCAATAAGGTTACACACATCTTCAGCCGCTTTTTTATCAATGAGAGGGCCAATATTTGTATTATTGTCAGAACCGTTGCCCAGTTTGAGTAGCTTTACAGCCAGGGCTAATTTTTTGGTGAACTCTTCATAGACGCTTGCTTGTACCAGCAGTCGATTTGAGCAAACACAAGTCTGACCTGCATTTCGATATTTAGATGCTACTGCACCCTCTACGGCGGCATCTATATCTGCATTTTCAAAAACAATAAATGGTGCATTTCCTCCCAACTCCATGGAAGTTCGTTTTACAGTATCAGCACATTTTTCTATCAGCTGTTTCCCAATTTGAGTAGAACCAGTGAATGTGAGCTTTTTTACTAAGGGGTTGCTCGTGAGCTCATCGCCAATTTCCTGGGTATTTCCTACAACGATATTGACGACGCCTTTAGGAATACCGGCTTTTTCTGCAAGGTAGACCAAGGCCAGAGCAGACAGTGGTGTTGCGCTAGCTGGCTTACAGACGACAGTACACCCTGCTGCTAGTGCTGGTGCAATTTTTCGGGTGAGCATAGCGTTGGGGAAATTCCAAGGTGTAATGCAAGCTACTACGCCGACAGGTTGTTTCAAAACCATCAGACGCTTATTGGCAGTAGGAGCAGGAATTAGATCGCCATAAATACGCTTGGCCTCCTCTGAAAACCATTCCACATAATTGGAACCATAAGTAATTTCAGCTCTGGACTCTGAAAGTGGTTTGCCTTGTTCTGCCGTAATAATTTGGGCCAGGTCTTCCTGATTGTTGATGATAAGCTCGTACCAGTTCCTTAATAATCTGGCACGTTCCTTTGCTGTTGTGGTGGCCCATAGTTTTTGTGCCCTATGGGCAGCATCAATCATTCGCCGAGTTTCTGATTGCCCACATTTGGCAACAGAGGCTAGCAACTGATTATTTGCTGGATTGATAACAGGTAATGTTTCATTACTATCGGCATTAATCCATTGCCCATCAATAAAAGCCTGTGTTTGCAGCAATGAGGGATCATTTAGCTTGATTGTTTGGCCCAGATTCTGGTTTATCGTTTGATTCATAGTAATAGCCTAGCCGATCTAGATAGAAAGCAGCAAATATAGGGAAGGGGAGTTCGCTACACCCCTTAGACAAAAATATGGATGATATTGTTTGATTAAGTGCTTTGCACTGAGTTTTGCCCTAAGTCTTAGGATTAGGAGGTTTTTTTAGAAATAACGGAAATGTTACAGAGGGTGGTTTGAGCTCTCTCTGTAGGCTGCCAGTGGTAGAAATTTTTTCAATGGCAGGATTTTTTTAAACTTCTTCTGTCAGGGTCTGTTTTTTTCTCAGAATGGCAGTAGCGTGCTCGACCTCACGGAGGATTAAATCTTGCTCAGAAGGGCTTATAGAGTTGGTAGAAAAGGCTATCTTGGTGAGCCTTCGAGTTTGAATCAAAATATTAAGAAGTTGATCACGATCCCTGTTGTCTAATTGCACTGTGAAGTTGCCTCAAATGTTGATCCTTAACATGGCAGAATTGTATGCTTTTTATGCTATCAAAACAACTTTAGTTGTCTTTGAGCTTTCTTAGGGTCACTCTAGCTTTTTAGTTTAATTCTGTAACTTTACTGTATTTTTACAAAGTTGTGTGAAATGCTTTGTAGATTTAGGTTAGTCTTCTTCTGTGGCTTCAACTTTACTGAGTTCAATTACATATTCACAGACATGGGTACGCTGTTGATCGGAAAGAGATTGCCAAGCTTCATTGACTGTTTTGTCGTCATAAAATAGGGGAACACTAGATGACGTTTCTTTTCCTAGCCATAACCAATGTGCAGAGACACCTAGAGATTTTGCAATAGCAAAAATAGCGGAAGTGGACTGTGAAGTGCCACTTTCAAGCTTGGAAATCATTTGCTGGGTCAGCTGGGTTTGCTCCGCCAATTCCATTTGAGAAAGGCCGGATCTTAACCGCGATGATCTGATTCTCTCTGCTAAAGTTTTCATGGTGCGACATATTACAACAAATGTTGTGAATTGGTAGACAACTTTAGTTGTAATGAGAACTGTGTCTCGCTATTATTTTGGTATAAAAACAGGGAGTACTATATGACCCCGGAAGAGGCACTTCATAAAGCGGTAGAAATCGTTGGTGGGCAGACTGCTTTGGCCAAAGCGTTATCTGTAAAAACCAGCCGTAGTATTAGACAGCAGCATATCTGGAATTGGTTGAATCGTGATGGTGGGTTGCCCGCAGCCTATGCACCATTGGTTCAGTCATTGTGCAAAGAGCATGGAGAAGATCTACCCTGTAGCTATTTATGTCCAGATTTTTACCCTGAAAACGAGCCTGCTTAGAGCAACAGGATTGTTTTGATCACAAACCTAGCTCGCAGGGCTTGGCTCGGTCTTTTTTTACCTTTGTCTATAAAACTTCCTTCTCACTCATTGTGCTCCTTCATTAAAAAAACGCTATAGTTTTGCTCTGCCAATGGAGCCTTGTTATGAAGCTGTATACCTTTCCACCCGCCCCTAACCCCA
>JAJFKD010000024.1 GCA_021773405.1 Porticoccus sp. | reverse complement strand
GTCCAAACCGAACAGAGCTGATGGACCTTGATACGGTAAATTTAGTATTAGCGGTTCTCAAACAACAGGGTATAACTACCCTCGACCTGACGGGTGGGGCTCCTGAAATGAATCCCCATTTTCTATATTTGGTTACAGAGGCAACTAAGTTAGGCGTAGAGGTCATTGATCGCTGTAATTTGACTATCTTACAAGAGCCCGGATATGAGTATTTGGCCCAGTTTCTTGCAGATCATAAAGTGACGATAGTAGCTTCATTACCCTGCTATTCAGAGAAAAATGTCTCCGAACAAAGAGGTAAAGGCGTATTTGAGCAGAGTGTCGAAGTATTACAGCAGCTCAACAGCTTGGGTTACGGTGTTAAACCATCCTTGCCATTGAATTTAGTCTACAACCCTAACGGGGCTTTTCTGCCTCCGGATCAGCAGCAGCTGGAGAGGGAATATAAAACACGTTTGAATACTGATTTCGGTATTGTTTTTAATCAGTTATATACCATTACTAATATGCCTATTAGTCGATTTGGGGCAGTTTTACTCGCTAAAGGCGAATATCACCAGTATATGGATTTATTAAAAGCTAATTTTTCGGCCCCAAACCTGGAAACACTTATGTGCCTCAGTACGGTCAGTGTTGATTGGCAGGGCAACCTTTATGATTGTGATTTTAATCAAATGTTGGAAATGGCTATGCCACTCATTTCAGAGGCCATACCATCCACTTCTGAGAATGACTTGCCTGATAAGTTGATAGCTTCTGATAGTTCTTCCAGGAACTCTTCTGGGAACTTAAGGCATTTAAAAGACTTATTACATTCTGACTCTTTTGGGCAATCTATAGCCATTGGTGATCATTGCTATGGTTGTACGGCAGGACAGGGCAGCAGTTGTGGTGGAGCCCTTGAGTAATTCTAGTCGGGAAGGTTTGGAGACTGCAGATGTCAGCATTCCTCTCACTATAATTATTCCTGTTCTAAATGAAGAGCAAACCATAGAAGCATGCCTGTTGGGGCTGCAACCGTTAAGAAAACAGGGTGTTGAAATCATCCTTGTTGATGGTGGCAGCCAAGATAGTACATGTGAGTTAGCATCTCCTTTTGTCGATCATGTGATAAAAAGTGCACCGGGACGCGGTACTCAAATGAATTCAGGCGCCGCTGTGGCTCGGGGGGAGTCCCTGTTGTTTCTCCATGCCGATACTATTTTACCCCCAGATTTTTCTCCCATCATGATATCTGAAGCACAGTGGGGTTTTTCCCCTGTAAGGCTGAGTGGTTCAGTATGGCCTTTTCGTGTGATTGAGCGTGCCATGAACTTGCGATCGAAAATAACAAAAATTGCGACGGGCGATCAGGCCATATTTATACAGTCAGGGTTTTTTCAACGAATCGGTGGTTTTGCTGATATTCCGCTGATGGAAGATGTGGAAATTTGTGGTCGATTAAGGTCAGAGTCTCGCCCAGTGTTAATGTCAGGTGCTGTCGTGACATCAAGCCGTCGATGGGAACAACAGGGCATTGTTCGGACCATATTACGTATGTGGCGATTGAGGTTGGCTTTTTTCTTTGGTGCCTGCCCCCACAGACTTGTTCAGCAGTACTATTTATAAATGCAGCCTCTTCAACAAAGCAATATAAATTAGGTACTCATAACATAGATGACGATACGTTACCCAGATAGCTGCCTAATTCAGTTTGCCAAAGCACCACTACAAGGCCAGGTCAAAACCCGTATACAATCAGCCTTAGGTGAAACCGGGTGCTTAAAACTTCATAAGTCTTTGGTTGAGCATCAGTTTTCCCTGCATTATCAATCTGGAATATCTGACTTTGAACTCTGGTGTAGTGCTGACCATCCTTTTTTTGATCAACTTGCAGCAGAAACACTTGTAGAAAAAACAAGGGTTCCCGTTTATGTACAGCAGGGCGAGGACCTTGGTCAGCGAATGCATAATGTGTTTATTGACAGATTTCGGCAATATTCCTATGTCATTCTCATCGGTAGTGATTGCCCGTTTTTGGATAGTGATTATGTGATTGATGCCCTTAATAGATTGAAACAAGGTATTCCTGCAGTGTTTGGCCCAGCGACAGATGGGGGTTATGTCTTGATCGGTTTGAGTAGGGTAAATGCCTCATTATTTGAGGGTGTCCTATGGGGAACGGATCAAGTGATGGCGCAGACTAGGGATCGATTAAAGGCATTGGATTGGCAATGGGAAGAATTGCGACCTTTATCGGATATTGACCGCCCAGAAGACCTAGAATTACTTTTTTGTGATGAAAAATTAAGAGTTTTGTTAGAGTAATTCAATATATTGTTGAAATATATGAGTTTATTTTTCTTGACGAGGGTTTGTTTTAGGCCTATTTTTCGAAATTAGAGGCAGAGGTAAATCACACCATTGCAGTAGTGTTAGGTATCGGGATGGAGGAGTTTCGATATGGGTGATGAAGAAACGCTGGATAATGATGATTTTGATCTTGAGGATCAGGAGCTCGGGCAGGAAACTGAAGAAAAGATAAAGGTTGAAGGTTCAGATATGCGTCGTCGACTTGAAGCTGAGTTAGAGGAGCGTCGTCTCCAAAAAATGATTCAGGATTACGATTTTGATCTAGATTAATCAATCGAGATTCCGTGCACCCTTTTTGCACATGAGGGCTGTTTTATTTGAAATAGCTTATTTCCGCTGATATATTTTCTCTTATGACACCAGTTTTTGGCATAATATGACTTTTGCCACTGGCTGGATTTTAGACTGTTGTTTACTACAGAACCTAATACAGATCTTTTCTCTCCATATTCTTTGGATTTAAAGGCGCTTGCTTTTGAACGGGATGACAGGATGCTGTTTTCCGATGTCAGCGTATCTCTCAAACCAGGTGATATTCTTCAAGTCGAAGGTCCAAATGGTTGTGGTAAAACAACGTTGTTGAGAATCATTACCACGGCATTGAGCCCTAGTGCTGGACAGTTGTTGTGGCAAGGTCAGAATATTTCTCAGGTTCGTCAGGATTACCTCCATAATTTATTATTTCTTGGTCATTTGCCGGGTTTAAAGCAGGCCCTATCCCCAGAAGAAAATCTGATTTGGTGGCGGCGTTTAAATCAATCACAAGTGGAATACTGTAATAGTGAAGCGTTGGCTCGAATTGGGTTACGTGGATATGAAGATGTGCCTTGTTCCAATCTATCCGCTGGGCAACAACGTCGCGCAGCCTTGGCACGATTGCTGGTCACAAAAGCGCCGTTGTGGGTGTTAGATGAGCCATTTACAGCCATTGATAAGCAGGGCGTTAGTGAATTGGAATCGCTACTGACTGAGCACTCTGCCCGGGGTGGAATGATTATATTGTCTACTCATCAGGATTTAGGAATTCCAGGTATTAAGCGGCTGCCATTGAGACAAGAGTCGTTAGGTCAACATTCATCTTTTACCATGGATGTTACTTGATCATGGAGCTAGGGTTTTTTGCTATTCTTCGTCGAGATTTACTGTTAGCTTTTCGCCATCGTGCCGAAATAGCTAATCCGGTTATCTTTTTTCTTATTGTCGTTACCCTTATTCCCTTGGGGCTAACCCCTGAAGCAAGTCGATTGGCTGAAATTGCTCCGGGCATTCTATGGGTAATGGCATTACTTGCATCGCTGTTGTCTGTTGAGGGCATGTTCCAGAGTGATTACAGGGATGGAACATTGGAGCAAATGATTATTTTGCCTCAGCCATTGTATTTAATGGTACTGGCAAAAATATTGGTTCATTGGTTGGTTACAGGACTTCCACTAACTCTTTTGGCGCCACTTTTAGGTATGATGTTGTCCCTGCCCGAGGCTGGATACATTCCCCTAATTTTAAGTTTGCTGATGGGGACAGCCGTGCTGAGTTTAGTGGGAGCAATTGGTGCTGCATTGACGGTAGCTTTGAGAAAAGGCGGGTTGTTGTTATCGCTTATTGTGATGCCACTTTATATGCCTGCGCTCATATTCGGGGCGAGTACCGTACAAAGAGCGGTGGATGGTTTTCCTGTAGATGGATCATTGGCTGTATTAGGTGCTTTATTGGCATTTTCGTTGCTGGTATCCCCTTTTGCCACGGCAGGGGCTTTACGGGTGAGCATGCATGGTTAATAGATGCGTGGTTAATAGATGCGTGGTTAATAGTTTAAGGGGCTTTTTAGTAAGTCCGTGGGTTTTATTGATGTTCGTTTTTAATCGTAAGGGTTAACACCAGAATGCCGCAGCTATCTAATAAACGAGGGCTTAATTGGACATGGTTTCATCGGTTAGGGTCACCACGCTGGTTTTATCAGACCAGCGGTAAATGGTTGCCTTGGCTCTCGCTGTTGGCAGCAGGATTATTATTGTTGGGGCTTTGTTGGGGATTGGGTTTTGCACCACAAGATGCGAAGCAGGGTAATAGCTTTCGGATAATTTATATCCATGTTCCAGCATCATTCCTGGCACTGGCTGGTTATTATGTGATGGCTATTGCCGGTGCTGTTGGCTTGATTTGGAAAATGAAGCTTGCGGATATGGTGATGAAATCGGCCGCGCCTATTGGTGCCGTTTTGACTTTTGTGGCCCTTGTTACCGGTGCTATCTGGGGTAAGCCTACATGGGGAACCTATTGGGTATGGGATGCCAGAATTACCTCCATGTTAGTGTTGTTATTTTTGTATCTTGGTGTGATAGCACTCCAATATTCTTATAGCAGTCAGGATGCAGCGAGTAAGGCGAGTGCAGTGTTGTCATTGGTGGGCATGGTGAACATTCCCATTATCTACAAGTCAGTAGATTGGTGGTACACATTGCATCAGCCTGCAACGATTAAATTTACCGAAGCGCCATCTATGCACCCCGATATGTTTCAGCCGTTACTGGTGATGATTCTTGGCTTTTATTGTTTTTATGCTGTTGCTTTGATCCTCAATACTCGGGTTGAAGTGCTTTATCGAGAACGCCGGACACGATGGGT
>JAJFKD010000023.1 GCA_021773405.1 Porticoccus sp. | reverse complement strand
TGCTGCGAAGGGATAATTTTCCTGCATCATATAAAGTTGAGCCAGAGTGTAATGGGTATCTATTTTTTGGCGTGGGTCTACATCCGGCTCTGCAATCATTGATTTATAACTAATGATGGCTTCTTGAATATCATTCAGTGAATAATGGACAAAACCTAATAAATTATGGACTTGAGATTTTTCATAACTGGAACTGCAACTACTTTCTTTATAATCCCTTAATTGACGAATTAAATTCTGCAATTTTTTTGTACTTGGTTCTTTTTGTTCAGCCCCCTCTTCTCCACTTAGAGTTGCCTGTACAGATTCCAATTTTTTAGCGCACTTTTGACTCACGGATTGTCGTTTGCGGGTTTTTACATTTTCAAACTTTCTTTCCTCTTGCTTTTCTTCCTCAGCATAGGCGTTGCCTGACACATCAGTAATATTTAAAGCTGCCAACAACGATGAAATAAATACCGATAGAGCACAACAGAAAATTAATTTTTTTAAAGAGCTCATCATTATTTATTTCGCTATCTGGAAGCTGAATTTATAAAAAACCCCGGGCACTTCTTCTGCCACACCATCGACTACTCGCGGTTTATACTTTAATTTTTTTGCCGCCCGTAAAGCGTATTTCCCAAATCCTTTATTCTCGGGGTATTCCTCCACCAGTTTAGGATCACGCACACCGCCAGTCTCAGTAATAATGACTTCTATAACAGCGTAGCCACTAATGCCTCGACGTAGTGCAATGGGTGGATAATCCGGCTGGGGGACATAGACAGGAATATAATCTGTATCGCGATTAAAAGTTCCGCCCATGCCAACTTTCAAACCATCAAAATTAGGCGCTGCCATACTTACTGCACCTGCTGGCGCGTCCAGCTCCATTTCAATATCGGGCATTTCAGGTGGTGGATCTAACGGTTTATCCGGTTTTTCCGGCAGCAGTTGTTTGACCTGGTCAGTAATCGATCTATCTGTTTGCCAAATATCAGCGATTTTTTTTAGGGCCTGCTGCTCTGATGAAATATCACCAGAGGCAATTAGCCCGTACATAACCGTCAACAACAGAAAGGTAATAGCTGCACCGCATAGTGCCGATAGGCCAAATCTAAAGGGTGCTGCCAAACAGAACCTAAATGGAGCTGTCTGACCAAGTTTCAAATTAGCACTCATTGTATTTTTGTCGCCACAGAAACATTGTTAATACCAACGGCTTTGGCTTGATCTGCCACATAAGCCAGCATCTCAAGGCTAGCTTCTTTATCTGCTTGTATTACTACTCCGCCCTGGGGGGTTTCCGTATGCAACCTTAGAATATGTAACCTGAGAGAACGAGGCTCTACCTTTGCGTTATCAATCCAGATTTCATTGTTATTGGTAATAGCCACCAGCACACTGACTTGTTGTTGATCCGCTGTCATCGCAAAGGGCGGTGTGACATCAGCACCAGTCTCTTTAATGAATGTGGCAGTGACGATGAAGAAGATCAGCATGATAAACACCACATCAAGCATGGGAGTCAGGTCAATGGCCTGCTCTTCATCTTGAGAACCTATGGTTTGTCTACCTATTCGACGCACGCTACAAACTCCTTGTTACTAAACACTTGTTTCTAGATATATATTTCTAAACATGTGTTGTTAAGCATGTTTTAAGATTAAGCGATCAGCTAACAGCTGCTTTTCACGATTAGCCATTCGGCTGACATAGGTATTTCCAAAAACACCTGAAAGCGCTGCTACCATTCCCGCCATGGTAGGAATCGTTGCTTTTGATACGCCAGCGGACATGGATTTAACATCACCCCCACCATTCATAGCGAGCACATCAAAAACACCGATCATCCCTGTCACGGTTCCCAGTAAACCAAGCAGCGGCGCTAATGCAACGAGGGTCTTAATCATTGAAAGACCCGCATCAATTTTCAGTGAGACCTGGGAAATGATGGCCTCCCTGACTTGGTGCGCTCTAAGCGATTGGTGATCTGAACGGGATTGCCACTGAGTTAATGCCTGATTCAATTCTGACCTTAGCGTTGTTTTAAAAAACCACATACGCTCAAATAGTAGCGTCCACATAACTAACAGCAGTAACGCAATGGCAACGAGGACCGGGCCACCCATTTGCAAGAAGCCATCAATGCCGCTCATGGCACCACTCATAGTATTAAGAAAGCCTGATACATTGAAGAGAGACACTTCTAGCCCTCAGCCTTCTGAGCTATAAGCCCTGCACTTTGTTCTTCCAGAATATGAAGCACACGCTGGGCCTTACCGTTTACAAGGGTATGGAGTAACACGGTAGGAATGGCCACACACAGGCCCAATACCGTTGTCACCAACGCCGCGGAAATACCGCCAGCCATTGCCTTTGGATCGCCTGCACCAAAAATGGTTATAGCCTGAAATGTCACGATCATGCCGACAACAGTACCCAAAAGCCCCAATAATGGCGCCACCATAGCAATAATTTTTAGCAGCGCAATACCCAACTCAATGGCTGGTCGCTCTTTTAAAACTTGCTCATGAAGTTTCAACTCAAGGGATTCAACATCCAGACTTGCATTGTCTTCACCGACTTTAAGCACACGACCCAGAGGATTATCGCTATTAGCTGTTTGGCTTTGTAATTGTGCATTGACCTTCTTGGATACACCCATTAACACCATGAAACGCCAAAGAGCCAATAACAAGGCACAGGCTCCGACAAGGGTGATGAAATAGCCAACGATACCACCCTGATGCCAACGCTCGATCAAGCGAGGGCTGTGAATTAATGCTGCCAATAATGAACCACCACTAGGGCCAGTAGGGTCTATTCCAACCTGGGTAAATTCACCGCTTGCTTGCTCTAACTCTGCTGCTGCATCGGTATATTGCCGACCCGGCTGGCGCGCCAATTCATTCATGAACCCGGTGGCCGGATTAAAGTTGAGATAGGAACCATTGGAGAGAAGGTTAAATGCACCAACCCTTACCACGTCTTGCTTAACCTGCTCGCCTTCTGCATTAGTTATTGTCGCAGGAAATTTAACTACCTTTGCCCCTTCAACCATTTCATGATTAATGGTGAACCACAGGTTTTCAATTTCTTCCATGGAGGGCAGTTGGGTGTTACTACTCATTTTAGCGATAAGCTCATCCAAAAAAGCGGTGCGCCCGGGATATTGGGCACTGACAATGGAGTGGCTTAACGTTGTACGAGTATCACCTGCTGCTGAGGTTAAATGTCCAAACATTTCACCCAGGGTGCCTAATCGTTTCTGGAGCTGCTCTTCCAGCGCCACCAGTTTTAATTCGTTTTCTGCATAGGTTTTTTCAAGCTGCTCAGCTTTACGTTCTTCAGCTGCTTTTACGGACTGGATATCTTTTAGCTTTTGCTTTTGTTGTGCCTTGGCCTGTTTAAACTCTGCTTCACGATTCGCATGTTCTTTGGATTCACTGATGGTCGCAGTTTTGATCATCTGCAACAGCTCATCCAAACTAGCTGCGCTTTTTTTAACCCCTGTAGTTTTAATCTCACTATTTTCGGCATGAACCACAGAGGCTGATAACCAACTAAGGCTCAACAGAGCCAAAAGAAAAGTGTTTTTCACCAAAACATAGAATGATGTTTTGATACTCATGGCTATTGAGCTCATTGCTACTGTTTTCACTGAATAGCCTCCGGAGTGGAGATCGGTATCTCCAGCATATCGACCGCTACCTGCTTATTTGCCATGCGAATACCTTTGGCTAAAGCTTCTTGTTCATCACTGCCGTCTAATGGCTGCCATTGTTTTGTGTTGCGATTCCAAATGCCTGAATATTGCTGATTGGCTGTCTGGTAGAGCAATGCGATGCGTCCAACACGAAGGATATTAACCTCTCTATCCTGCCCACTGACATTGACCATATCAGTGTAACTATCGATACGAGTGCCGTATTCACTTTCAATTTTGTACGCTTCTAACACTTGCCTGAATTTTTCGGCAGCACTTAAATCTGACCGATTTAAATTCTCACGCAAGCGAGTAACTCGCTGCTTTCTTTCATCCAGTAGAAAAGGAAGGTCCAAATTAACGAACTGGTCGAGGCTATCAATCATTTTCAATGTTAACGGGGTAATTTGTCGCTCCATAATGGCAGCATTTTCAATGGAGGCTTCCAGGTCAGCCATGGTTTTCCGCTGATGTTCCACCTGTGCTTCTAACTGGGCGTTGTATACCCGCAACCCTTCGACCTGCTTGTTAACCTGCTTAAAGGTTTGGAACAGTTCGGTGGTTTGATCCGACAAGTTATCTATTTTTTGTTGTGACTGTTGTGCTTTCGCCGTTTTCTTGGCGCTGGCATCCAACGTACTATCCACACTGGCCGCATTCACATTGATGGCTAATACTGCACCGATAAGAGCAACAAAACTGCTTAGTAAGCATAGCTGCCCGGAAAGCGATATCACTGAGAATAAGCCAGTTTTACGCTGAATCTTTTTCATCTTTGTCCTTTGAAACCAAATACATTCTTATAATTAAATACGTTTTAGCACCTGAAAAAAGTAGGGAATATCAGACTGGGATTCAGGTTGTTGTCGGCCCACTTCCTGCCACTCTGATTCGTTGTACTCAGGGAAAAAAGCATCTCCCTCCACCTGTGCCTGCACCCGGGTGATATACAACCGGTCAGCTCGCTCTAAGGCAGTGCGATAAATTTCTTCACCACCAATAACCATGACTTCCCCGTTTTCCGGGTTTTCTTCTGCTGCTATCGCGACAGCCTGTTCCAATGAGTTGGCAGGCCTGACTTCAGGATGTTGCCAGTCAGCATTACGGGTAATCACTATGTTTAAGCGCCCAGGTAGTGGCTTGCCAATGGAATCAAAGGTTTTTCGACCCATCACAATAGGCTTGCCCATGGTCACAGATTTAAAGTATTTGAGATCCTCTGATAGGCGCCAAGGCAATTCATTATTTCGGCCAATGGTACGGTTTTCCGCCATAGCCACGATTAAGGACAGGGTTATGTCAGCAGCCTTCCTATTGGTACTTCTTATATCAACACTCATTAAACCGCCACTGGTGCTGATATGGGAGGATAAGGATCATAATCTTTCAGTTCAAAATCATCATATTGAAAGCTAAACAAATCTGTTACGGTCGGATTAATAGACATAACAGGCAATGGACGGGGCTCCCGGCTCAACTGCTCTTTCACCTGTTCCATATGGTTAGAGTAGAGATGGGCATCACCAAAGGTATGCACAAAGTCTCCAGGCTGCAGTCCTGCTACCTGTGCAATCATTAAGGTCAGCAACGCATAGGACGCAATATTAAACGGCACGCCCAACAACACATCGGCACTGCGCTGATAGAGTTGGCAGGATAAGCGCCCTTCGGTGACATAAAACTGGAACAACGTATGGCACGGTGGTAATCCAGATTTAGCCATCACCGGAATATCTTTAGGGTTCCAAGCCGAGACGATTAAGCGCCGGGAATCTGGATTGGTTTTAATATCCTCAACTATTTGAGCAAGCTGATCCACGCCTTCAAAGTTACGCCATTGGTGGCCATAAACAGGCCCCAACTCACCATACTCTGCTGCAAACTTATCATCAGCTATGACACGTTCGACAAACAGTTTCATTTGCTCGCGCCATTGTGGTGTGTACATGGGGTACTTTTCGTCTTGACCAGTTTCCCTCAGCCAACTTTGAAATGGCCAGTCATTCCAAATATTGACACCATTTTTAGCTAAGTAACGAATATTGGTATCACCCTGAATAAACCAGAGTAGTTCATGGACAATGGATTTGAGATGCACTTTTTTCGTGGTCACAAGGGGAAACCCTTGTCGAAGATCAAAGCGCATTTGATGCCCAAAAATACTCAGGGTTCCGGTACCAGTACGGTCTTCTTTACGTACACCGCTATCCCGAATATGGCGCATCAAATCAAGGTACTGCTTCATTTAATATCCTTAGTGAGAGAACGCGAAGCCATAATGCTCCACAGTATCAGGCCAACTCCAAAGGCAATCATGGGCAAACATAATGTCTGCCCTCGGGTCATCCAGGCGACTCCTTCTACTCCAATATCAGGCTCACGGAAATACTCAACAACAAATCTAAAGCACCCATAGCCCAATAAAAATAGACCACCTATCATGCCCCTAGGGCGGGGTTTCCGGGAACATAAAATCAAAATGGCAAAGAGTACGATGCCTTCCAGTAAAAACTCGTACAGCTGCGAGGGGTGCCTGGATAGTTGTTGTGGGTCCTTGGGAAAAACCATTCCAATCCAGCTATCCGTTGGCCGACCCCAAAGCTCCTGACCAATAAAATTACCCAGCCTGCCTAACCCCAAACCAATAGGAACCATAGGTGCCACAAAGTCGCCCAAGGCAAGAAAAGGCTGATTTATTTTTCGGCTATAAACACAAAGCGCTAATAAAACACCGATCAAACCACCGTGGAAAGACATTCCACCTTCCCAAATGCGGAGTAACCACAACGGGTCGGAAAACCATTTTTCAAAGTTATAGAAAACCACATAGCCAAAGCGGCCACCTAAAATGACACCAAAGGCACTGTAAACAATTAGATCTTCAATTTGGTTTTTATGGACAGGTGACCAGGGTCGCCTGCTTCTATGAAGCGCAACGCGCCAGGCAGCAAGAAACCCCAACAGGTACATGATGCCGTACCAGTGTACTTTTAAGGGGCCTAAAGAAAAGGCAATAGGGTCGATCTCTGGATAACTAAGCATGGAATAATGGTGACCGAAAACCTTTGAATACTGACAAGAATGCAGGGATCATACCCTTACCCCATTCTGAGGTAAAATCCAGAATTGACTAACCATTTTTGATTGGTCCCAAACTATGTGTTTAATCGTTATTGCCTGGCAGCAACACCCAGAATATCCACTCATAGTAGCGGCGAATCGTGATGAATATTATGACCGGCCTACGGAAGCCGCCCACATTTGGCAACAATCTCCTGATTCATCAGTAACAAAAATTTTGGCAGGCCGTGACCTCTCTGCAGGTGGAACATGGTTAGGTATAAATGATAAGGGTAAATTTACTGCTGTCACGAATTACCGCGAAGGTATTCCGGAAACACAACCTCATTCCCGAGGTGATCTGACTACTGGATATCTCAACAGCAATATGCCGCCCGAGCAATATGCTCAAAAATGCCTAAACAGCGGCAATCAATATAATGGCTACAACCTAATACTTAACGAGGGAGACCAGCTACTTTATTGTTCAAACCGATACCCTGATATCAAACAATTACCCCCTGGAATTTATACCCTAAGCAATCATTTGCTCAACAGCCCTTGGCCTAAATCCATCCATGTTAAAGATGAGCTCATAGCCTTATTATCATCTGACTCAATCACACCACCGCCTATTCATATTGATGAGATCATTAGCTGTTTACATCGGCGCGAACCCTTTGCAGATGAATATTTACCAGATACAGGCGTTGGATTAGAAATAGAGCGAATGCTCTCGCCGCCTTTTATTTTGTCACCGGATTATGGCACCCGTAGTACAACTGTTGTGCTTAGAGATAAGACGGGGAAAACAACCTTTGTAGAACAGAATTATGAACCTGGCGGTTTAACTGGTGAACGTAAAATTTTTAGTTTTTAACACACCAACTTGACACTTTTTCAAATACTATGGTCTGACTAATTCAACTCAGTACGCCTGAATAGCCCAGCAACTTCCGGCTTTTTCAGTGCTTTTTCCATGTGCGCCCATACCGAATGAGCGTCTGGCATAACCATGACCTCTTCAAGTAGCTGCTCTGCCTCAGCCAAACTCACCTGACGCAATATTGCTTTAACCTTGAGCAAGTTAGTCGCACTCATGGACAGCACATCAAAGCCCAGTGCAATTAGCAATACAGCACCAATAGGGTCACCGGCCATTTCTCCACACACACTTATGGGCGTGTTTTCTCCTTTGGCACCCTCAGAAATAGCCCACAAGGCACGAAGTACACTAGGGTGGCATGTATGATAAAGGCCAGCAACACGCGGGTTATTACGATCAACAGCTAACAGGTATTGGGTCAAATCATTGGTACCCACGGAAAGAAAATCTACCCGCCTTGCAAGCTCGCGGATTTGATAAACTGCAGCGGGCACCTCAATCATGGCACCCACGTTAGGCATTTCTATCTGGTAGCCTTCTTCTTCCGTTAATTCATCGTAAACCTGATAGATCAGCTCCAAAGCACTTTCCAACTCTGGCATGTTAGAAATCATTGGTAGCAAAATACTGAGGTTATTTAAGCCCTCACTAGCCCGCATCATAGCTCGCAGCTGTACCAAAAAAATCTCTGGATGATCAAGACAAATACGAATTCCCCGCCAACCAAGGAATGGGTTTTCTTCTTCGATGGGGAAATAAGGCAAATCCTTGTCACCACCAATATCCAGTGTCCGCATGGTCACTGTTCTTGGCGCAAACATTTCCAGTTGTTCTCTGTAAGCTTTACGTTGCTCTTCCTCGGAAGGGAAACGATCCAACATCAAGAATGGAATTTCTGTTCGATAAAGCCCTACACCTTCTGCACCACGATCAAGGGATAACATGGCATCAATACGCAACCCAGTGTTTACCCACAAAGAAATTTTGTGGCCATCTGCCGTTACACAGGGCTCATCAGATAGCTTTTCTAGATCAGCAGCTAGTAACTTTTCTTCGTAAATCTGTTGGGAATAGGCTTCCCGAAGTTCATCGCTAGGGCAGACAACAACTTGCCCATTGTGACCATCTACAACAACTTCTTCGCCCTCAAGGCCGCTCCAAGGTAAGTCAACGACACCCATCACAGTAGGAATACCAATGGCACGACCAAGAATTGCCATATGGGAATTTCGTGAACCTTTAACTGAGGCTATCGCTGCAACTTTTTCTAGGGGCACATCAGCAAATGATGCCGCAGACAACTCTTCACCAACCATCACCATGTTGTCAGGAAAAGACGTCCGCTTGGTTTCTGATTGCTGAAGATAGGCTAAAACCCGGTGACCCAAATCTTCAACATCAGATGCCCGTTCACGAAGATAAGCATCTTTCATACTCCGGAACATTCTGACGTGCTTCAATACAACCTGGGCCCAGGCACTTTGAGCCGTTAAACCTTCCTCAATTAGGCTGATAACTTCCCCACCAAGGGCATGGTCGTCCAACATACGAACATAGACATCAAATAAGGCTCGCTCTTCATCACTGAGCTTGCCAACCATACTGTCATCTAAAGCGCGAATATCCCGCTTGGTCTGTTCCATTGCCTGTCGCAACAAACAGCACTCTGCATCTACATCATCTGTTTTTCTAATAGGTACCGCTTTTAAATCAGCAGGAGGCGCGACAACAACGACAGAACCAATAGCAACCCCAGGGGCACTGGCTACACCTTCATAGATGCGCTCATACAACGATTCATCTTTTGGATTAATTAAACGACCCAACTCACCTGTTGCATCTGCATGGGCAATCACACCAGCAAGCTGTGCTGAAACCGTAACAAGAAATGATTCTTCACTTTCATCAAAACGACGCTGCTCTTGCTCTTGAACAACAATTACACCAAGGACTTTACGTTGATGAATAATAGGGGAACCAAGAAATGAGCGAAAACGCTGTTCACCCGTTTCTGGCACAAAAGAGAAATTTGGATGTGCTTCCGCCTCTTCCAGGTTAATGGGCTCAGCACGGGAAGCGACTAATCCGACCAACCCTTCCTTACTCGATAAAAACACTTTGCCAACAGAATCCGGATTCAGGCCATCTGTTGCCATAAGGGCATAATTATCATCCTTCGGGTTATACAGGTACACAGAACACATACCTGTATCCATGGTCTGTTTGACCAAATGAACAATTAACCTAAGGACTTCGCTGAAATCCTTGGCTGCATTAACTTGCTGTACGATCGTTCGTAATGAATCCAGCATTTAAAACCTACTCTTACGCTCCATCTCACACTGCATTGGCGATAACTCCTTTAGTGCCCTGCGGTAAACACCCCTTTTAAATTCAATTACCTGATTCACAGGGTACCAATAGTTTACCCACTTCCAACTATCGAACTCCGGCTTTGAACAACGGGTGAGGCAGACCTTGCTCTCTTCGCTTAACAACTTCAGCATAAACCATTTTTGCTTCTGGCCGACACAAAGGGGCTTGGAATGCTTACGCTGCATATTTGCTGGCAACCGATATCTTAACCAACCCCGAGTACTCGCTATGACCTCGACATCAGCAGACTCCAGCCCAACCTCTTCGTACAGTTCACGATAAAGCGCAGCTTCAGGCTTTTCGCCCGGATTAATACCACCCTGTGGGAATTGCCACGCATCCTGACCAATACGCTTAGCCCAAAATAACTTACCCAAGCCATCGGAGATCATAATCCCGACATTTGGACGAAATCCTTCTTTATCTACCACAACTCACACTCTTAATAACTGGCAACGCCACATCTTTCAAACCATGCCTTTAGTTTTTTTATTTCTGTAGCACGTTTGTGGCTCTCGTTTTGTAGAACAATAGAATGATCCTATACGAGAGCACCGCTCTTTAATTTTAGACCGTCGCTACTGGCACGAATAGAACAACTTACATGAATTATAGAGTTGAGGACAGCCCTATCTCTCGTTAAGCTATGCCGCCTTTACTGATCGACAACCTGAACACTCACTGAGTCACAAACTGAGAAAGACCCATGCCACTAGCCCTATTTGACCTCGACAACACATTGATAGCTGGTGACAGCGACCATGGCTGGGGGGAGTTTTTAGTGGCACAAAACATTGTTGATGCCACCTATTATCAAAAAATGAACGATCAGTTCTACCAGGACTATCAAAATGGCCAATTGGATATGTCTGCCTATTTAGCATTTTCTTTGGCACCGCTTGGAAAACTTAACCCCTCTGAACTTGAGCCATTACATAAGCAATTTATGGCAGAAGTTATCGAGCCACTCTGGTTACCCAAGGCAGAAGCACTATTGGAAACCCACAAAAAAAATGGCGATACGCTCATTATCATCACCTCGACTAATCGGTTTGTTGTGGAGCCCATATGCAAAAAACTAGGTGTCGAACACTTGATAGCCACAGAGCTTGAACAACAAAACAATCAATTTACTGGCCACGTCTCTGGTATTCCGAGCTTTAAAGAAGGAAAAGTCACTCGCCTAAACCAGTGGCTAGAGCAATCCGGGCTTAATCTTGAGGGTAGCAGCTTCTACAGTGACTCAATTAACGACCTGCCACTGCTTGAAATTGTTGATCACCCCGTAGCCGTAGACCCATGCCCACAATTAAAAGAAATCGCCCACGAGCGTGAATGGGAAATCATCAGCTTAAGAGACTAGTGCTGGAGTTGGCTAGGTTAGAAGCCGATGAACACTACCCATCCCTCCGAGCCAGAATTGATCATTTGATCCGAGATTGATAACACCACTGACATCTAGCACACTGAGCCAAACGCGCTAAATCAAACAAAATAGATCCGCAGGCAATAACAGTTTTCAGGGAGCAGCTTTCTTGCGATTAGATAAATACATTAGCAATGCTTCTGACTACTCTCGCTCACAAGTAAAAAAGCTAGTGAAACAATCTCTTGTTGAAGTTGACGGCACGGTTGCAACTAACCCAGCGGCTACCATCGCTCCAAGTTCTAAGGTTTACCTTAACGGTGAACCCGTAACCATGCCCGGGCCTCGCTATTTCATGTTAAACAAACCTGCGGGGGTGGTCTCTGCGACAAAAGATAGCGAACACCCCACGGCCATTGACCTCATCAACACACCGCGCACTGAATTACTACAAATAGCTGGCCGCCTGGACATTGACGCCACCGGGCTTTTACTGATCACAGATGACGGCCAATGGAATCACAGCATTACCTCACCACGAAGTGATTGCCGAAAGACCTACCAAGTAACAGTTGCTGAACCACTTAACTCGCACCTGGTAGAAAAGTTTCTCGAAGGCATATGGCTGGAAGGAGAAAAACGACGCTGCTTACCGGCAGACTTGAAAATAGAAGATGATCACCATGCCCAGCTCACCATCAGCGAGGGCAAATATCATCAGGTTAAACGAATGTTGGCTGCACAAGGCAACCTTGTTACCAAATTGCATCGCATTCGAATTGGCAATATTTGTCTCGACCCAACGCTAGCTCCAGGCGATTACCGAGCATTAACACCGCTAGAAATTACACTGCAGGGGACAGGGGGGAAAGAACAAAATGTCTGACACCCTCCTTCAACTCTTGGCTCAGCAAGCTCAGCTCGTCAGCGGATCACAGCTTATGATTGCCGACGAAAACCTGAAAGGTGCTTCACTGCAGGCTTTGCCAACAGACAATATAGCGCTTATTACCAATCGCTTTGACCTTAACGAACAAGCTATTTCAGCTGGCTTCAACAGCAAGTTCAATGATTTTGATTTCTCAGACTTTGCCGACAACCATTTTGAGCAAATACTCTACCGAGTTTCTAAGGAAAAGCTTGTCACCCATCACATCATCAACAATGCTAGAAGGCTAATAAAGTCAGGAGGAAACCTAGTATTAGTGGGCGAAAAAAATGATGGTATCAAAACCTATACTGACAAAGCTGGCCACTACTTTGGCTGCAAGGCTAAACCCAAAAAACAAGGTGTGGCTTATATTTCTGTGATTCAAAAACAGTGTACTGAAGCACCAACCCTGGATGATGGAAACTACCCCAA
>JAJFKD010000219.1 GCA_021773405.1 Porticoccus sp. | reverse complement strand
GATGACCAATGCCGATGGCGCGGTGTTGTCCCCTGGTGAGCTGGACCTGGTCCTGCAGGATATCTTCGAAACGATATCGACGGACGGCGTGGCCAAGCTGGTACCCGGCAAGGGCGGCGGGACAAAACTGGCCAACCGCCGACAAGAGCAGCGCGTGCTGGTATTCAAGGATGCTGACTCCTGGCTGGAATACGCGGAGCGGTTCGGCAAACCTGAATTATTCTCCAATATGACCAGCCACATCGATGGCATGGCGCACGATATCGCGCTGCTGGAAATCCTCGGGCCCAATCCAAACGCTGCTTTTCGGCTGCTGGAAGATATCACCATCAAGGACGGCGCCACCGCCAGGGCGCGGGCCTACAATGAAAGCCTTTTCAGAACAGTCAACGGCAACATCGAGCGCAATGCCAGCCCGAAACTGGCTGATTTTGCTGATGCGGTGCGCGGCTGGCTGGTTGCTGCAAAATTGGGCTCGGCCACCTTGTCGGCCGTGTCTGATATTGGTTTCGTCGGGGCCACCGCTAAATGGAACGGGCTTAAATTCACCAAGGTAATGGGCGAGGCCTTGCGCCAGCTCAATCCTGCTAATGAAGCTGACCGGCTGACCGCCACCAAAATGGGCCTCACGGCGCTTACCTGGTCCAATGGCCTGGCCGGCGCAAACCGGTACTCGGAAATTGTCGGCCGCGGTGTGGCGGGCCAGGCCGCTGAGTTCACCATCCGTGCCTCGGGCCTGTCGGCCTGGACTGATGCCTGGAAGCGGGCCTTTGGCATGGAAATGTTTGGCGTGCTGGGCGACCAGATGGACCGGCCCTTTGCCCAGCTCAACGAGCAAACGCTTAATTCTTTTCGCAGCTATGGCATTGATGCTGAGATGTGGGATCAGATCCGCGTCGGCAAACCGCTGGAGCATGGTGGCGCGCGCTATGTGTCGATCGAGGAAATCATGGACCGCACCGATTTGCCAATCGGGCGGCGCGAAGAGCTCACAGCCAAGCTGCAGGAAATGGTATTGACCGAGACTAATTTCGCGGTACCAGAGCCCGATGCGCGTGGGCGGGTCATCACCTCGGGCGCCATATTCGGGCAGGGCGCCCGCGGTACCTTTTCGGGTGAGCTGGCGCGCGGATCCTTCCAGTTCAAAGGCTTCCCGGTCTCGGCGCTGATGTTTCACGTTTTCCGCGCGGTCAATGCCAAGGGTGGCCCGATGACGCCGGTGGCCTATGCTGCCCAGGTGCTGATATCAACAACACTGCTCGGCGCCCTGGCCATTCAGCTCAAAGAAATATCGCGCGGTAAAAATCCGCGGCCGATCAATGATCCGAAGTTCTGGCCGGCAGCCCTGGTGCAAGGTGGAGGCCTGGGCATATACGGGGATTTCCTGTTCTCGGACGTGAATCGATTCGGTGGCGGCCTGACCAGCACAGTGGCCGGGCCCTTTACTGACCTGATCGATGACACCGCCAAGTTGACCATCGGCCAGCTGTGGGACGTAGCTGCCGGCAGAGACACCAATTTCACCGGTGAAGTGGTAAATTACGCGCGTAAATACACGCCAGGGGCATCGTTGTGGTATGGACGCCTGATCTTCGAGCGCGAGGTGCTTGATCAGATCCAGCTGATGGGTGATCCTAGCGCCCAGGTTAAATTCAGGCGTCGGGAACGGTCGCGGAAAAACACGTACAATCAAACTTACTGGTGGCGTCAGGGCCGATTGACGCCAGATGAACCGCCTCAACTTGAGGACCTGGCCCAATGACCAAGATCGCTGATGTAAGCCGGATCAAACACTTCACCGCGATCGCGGCGCAGACCCTTTTCCCCTATTCGTTCGCCATTGTGGACAGCGGCGACATCACTGTTTATGTCGACGGCATAGCCCAGGTCCTCACGACGGATTACACGATATCGGGTGTTGGCGCTGATGCAGGTGGCAACGTGACGTTTGTGGTGCCGATGGTCGGCGGTGAGGCGATTGTTTTGTATGGCGACAAGCCGGTCGCACGCCTTACTGAGTTCGACACCTCGCAGGTGGTGCTGTTGGCCTCTGAGCTCAATGCGCAGCAAGAGGCACAAACCATTTTTGCACAGCAGGGGGAGCGGGACCTGGTGCGCGCACTCAGGCTGTCGGCATTCGATACCGAGGTCAGCATGCAACTGCCTGTTGCGGCCACTCGCAAAGGCAAATACCTACGGTTTTCAGATGCTTCCGGCGCCCCGGAAATGGCCGATGTGACCGCCTCAACTACAATATTGAGTCGGTCAGTGATATCTAATTTCTTGTGGCCGACCCTGGTAACTGAGGTGGGCGTTACAGACGAGGGCTACAAATATGGTGATGTGCGGCGGTTTGGCGCGGTTCTCGATGGCGTTACAGACGACTGGACGCCCCTTAACAATGCAATAACATCAAACAAGATCGCCTATGTCCCGGATGGGAACCTTTACATTGCCACCGCCACCACCCCTGTCGGCGTTGATGAGGGCATCGTTGGTCTCGGACGTCAGTCACGAATTACCTATGACGGCACTGGCACCTGCATTGATATAGCGGGTAATTTCTGGCGGCTCGATCAGATTTTCATCGTCGTTGAGCAAAGCAATGCGGTTGGCGTTGATGTAAACAACTTCAGCAATGGCAAATCAGATCTATTACGAATCAACGGGCGCAAGACAGAAGGAAAAACGGGCCAGATTGCACTGCTGATCGATGGCGACCTGACCGGCGGATACTGGAACACGTTCACCAAGCACGAATTCAGGAATATCGGGATTGGCGCCGAGCTATTAAATGACGCCAACTCTAACGATTTCATTGGCGGCATAGTGCGAATTGTGGACAAGGCCTACCACCTCAACGGCGGCGCCACCGCGGGGTTTCACGCGCTCAATAATCATATTATCGGCGGCTCGATCGATACATTTGATCTCTTCGCCATTCACATCGAAAACGCCGACTACACTGCGTCCATAGGGGTGTACATTGAAAGCACCATTGGCGGCTCCCGGCCTTGGCAAGTGGATGAAACGGTTGCCGGCTACGCCACCAATAACAGCTTCGTCGCTGAATTTAATAATGTTGTTCTCGGGCCGGTTGATAACGGCACGCTGACCATGCGCTCCGGCGCATCAGATGGCCGCGTACAGTTTCCCAAGATCATCGGCGATAGTCTCAGGCTGTCAACGACAGACGAATCAATCACAGCAGGGGCTGGCAGCCCCGAGGGTGTCAAAACCGAAGTCAAGGGTTCGTTATACATTCAGACCGACGCCAACCCGGACACTGGTGGCCATACGCTATGGCAAAAAAGCACAACCGGGGGCAATACCGGGTGGCGGGCCATTGAATACTCCCGGCCCCGCGGCGGCAAAACAATGGTGGCGGGCACGGCTGCGGTCGATTTCACCGATGAAGGATTTGCAGACGAGCCTGATGCCAGCTACTTTTTGCAGTTGTCGAGCGACACGGCTGGCGACATATCGTGGTCATCAAAAACAGCGACCGGGTTTACCATCACACATTCAGGCGGCGGTACCGAAGTGGTGGACTGGCTTGTAGTTCGATAGTTTATTCAGGAGGAAATTATGGCAATTCAAGAATCAACCACCCTGACCGCTGACGGCAAGACCGATGGCGTTCAGATCCAGGGTGACCCCAGCTCACCGCGCCCAACCGCGCTGCACTTGCATGACGATATCGGCGGCGGTTCCGTAGCGATCGAGCTGGCCCATGAGAACGTGGACGCCAGCTATGAGCCGATGCTGAAAAATGACGGCACAGCGCTGGCCATTACCATCACCGGCGTCATTGGCCTGGATATCCCGGTCGGCATGTGGGCGCGAATCGATTTGACTGGTTCCACCGCACCGAACCTCGAGGCCCGCTGGATTCGCAATAATGACGTAGCTGTCGCATGACTCTAGCCCGCTCAATGGCCAAGGCCATGGCGCGATCAATGGCGTTTCCGTTGATCGGACGCTGGCCAGCCGTCTTGGGCGAAACGGATATCGATCGCTTCGTCGACGGTGACCTGCAACGCTTCTATTTCGACTTTGACGGCCTCGCCAGCCGCATGAGTACGGCGGTTCTTATTGACTTCAGGAACGATCTTGGCGAGGCGTACAAGATGGAAACCAGTTTTGTGCTGGATGCTACGTCTGCAAGCAATCAGTTCATCATGGCGGCGTCTAATAACGGCATTCAAATCGGTGTTAACTCCAGTGAGCAGATATTCGTCAAGGTCGGCGGCAGCGCGCAGATAGCCTATACAGCAGTTAATGTTGTTGTCGGCGTTCCATACAGCCTGACAATTGAAGCAGCGGCATGGGATACGGGCTCTGCTGATCCGTCCGTTGTAGCGACGATGACTAATCTGAATGACTCAACAGACGTACAAACCGAAACGAACATCATTGCATCGGCTGAAGTCAGGACATTTGCAACTTGGTCAATCGGCGCAATAGCGGTCCCTGCATTCTGGTTCAGCGGCAAGATATGGGACGTTGGCATAACACTCAATGGCGCGGGGTCTTACAACCATTTCTGGGCGCTGGATGAGGGTAACTTCACGACCGCAGAAACCAGCATTGTTGACTCTGGTACAGGCATCGCGACCGGAACGCTAACGCTCGGTGCAGGTACTTGGTCGAACATATCCGTCACCGTTGGCGATGGACTGACCGAAGATACCGCCTGGTCGAACCTGCAAGAAATACAGTCCTTGTGGGGCACCAGCGGCACGGCGTTGCATGACCTGACTATCGGGGTCAAACGCGGCACCACGGTCCGCGATTCGCTTGCTACGTTTGGAGTGCAGGGCTTCACCCTTCGTGATTACGGCTCTGGAGCAAAGCCGATTATCCAGCGGTCGCAGGAGTTGGACGCGTCAGATTTCACCGACCTTACTGGCGGTCACTACACGGTAGCGAGTATCGACGGCACCAATCCAATGTCGGTTGTTGTTGACGGCACTTGGTTCACACCACAGCCCACACAAGCCGCCGCAGCAGACCTTGGCAACGAGAACAACAAGCTGTGGAGTGATGGCGCGGGAACTATTCACCTTTACTCAAGTACGGTAGACCCGACCGCAGCGACCACGATTGAAACTGCGCGGATTGATTCTGATATTGCCACACTTGATTTTAGCTCTCTTGGCGGCGGCTCTCCCCGTAATACTGAGAACCTTTCGCTGCTAAACCTTGATGTCCGTCATGGCAAGAATTGCTTACAGTTCGCTGGGTGGTCGGGACTTACCCTTACTGGCACCACTGCTCAATGGTGTTTTTCACCGACTACCAGCACATCAATCGGATTCTGGTTTCAAGGGGCGGGCGGCAGTTTGACTTCTAGCGATGGGCTTGTTGTTTCTGGCTGCACCGTGACAGACACGGACAGTCACTCAATGGCATTGCGCGATATTGCCGATGCGGCGTTCACTGATACCGACTTGATCAGGGCTGGTGACCACTCAATAGAAATTCTTGGCGCCGAATCGAATGTGACGTTTAACCGCTGCAAGCTCCACAACCCCGCGAAATCCAGCGCGTCAGGCATTCTTGCATTCAAGAATACTGCTAGCGCAGAGCATGGGCAGTTCAAATTCATTAACTGTGAGTTCTGGGGACCGTACAACGATCACCAGCAGGTCAAAAATGGCGGCACAAACAATGCTCAATTAGGTCAGCGTTCGTTTATTAGCGAGATATCGACATCAACCAAGATTGCGATTAAAGCTGTTAATTGCACATTCTACTGCGAGAATTTACCCATCACTTACGACCTAGATGTTACAGGTGCGCAGGTCATCGACATTCGGCTGGTTAACTGTCTTGTTCTGAAAGAGGAGCGAACAGCGGCCGACTTCACTGGCGGGTCATGGGGCAGCCTATACACATGGGATTCAACGAACTACATGGAGAGTTCAGACACAGGGTTCAGCGATTGGGGCGCTGCGGTCATCACCGACAATAACTGCTATCACCAATACACGGCTGTTGGCAGAATGTTTACCGTCGCCACAGTTGCTAAGACTTTCGCCACATGGAAGTCTAGTTATAGCGGGACGTATGAATTGGACGGTAATTCTGTTGTTACTTTGACCGATCCCGTTACTGAGCGCGACCGTGACAAGGCAGGAACGCTTGATCTTTCCTTGGTGGCTGGTTCTGCCGCAATTGGTGTCGGGTCATTCCTTGATGCTGCTGGCGCAACAGACCCTGACGTTCCGACTGTGGACATTGATGGTAACCCTCGCTCTGGCAGTAACGATGCTGGCTGCTATCAGTACGCAGCATGAACGCTCAACTTTATGGACATCAATAACTTATGGGCATTCCATCGTTTGTAACTGACCACATTATGGGCAATAAAGTCCCGTATATTGTCGTGGTTTTCTTGGTGGGCAGCGGGGTTGTGGGCGGCGCATACGGCCAGCAGTGGCTCACCAGCCAGATCAACGTGCAAATGGACCTGCGCATGACTGGACTGGAAACCGATGTCAGCGATATCAAGCTGATCCTGCTCCACCAGCAGTTGCGTGATTTGGAAACGTCGCGCTGCCGCACGCCGGGCAATTCGGCGCTGCTGGACCAAATTGAACGGCTGCAGGCCGAGCACCGCAAACAGACCAAGCCGGCACCAGACGAGAATGGCTACCGCTACGACCTGCCCAGCTGTGAAGCTCTGGGAGTTTTGAACGCCAGCGCCGGCATTGTTCCACCTGAAGCTTTGGCCGACAACGGATAAAATGCTGGGCATGAATATTTTTCAGCCAATTTCCAGATACCTGGATACCAATGGTGACGGGACCGGCACAAAAAATGCTGTGGGCGATTATTCGGTAGGCACCACCGATTTTTATATTGAACCGCCTGGGCCGGATAAATTTGTGCTTTCCCGGTTACTTATTCAGATTGAAGATGCCCGCACAGGCGGCTGGGATGCCGATGGCTATGGGCAAATATCAGCGCCTGGTTTAACTAATGGAATCAGCGCATTACTGTTGAGTGATACAGGGTCCATTGCTTGCGACCTGACTGATAACACGCCCATCAAATCCAATGTTGGTTGGGGTCAGCTTTGTTACGACACGGTGCTGCATGATTTTGGCAACGGCAATTTTTTCCTGTCGATTCGCTGGACATTGGCAGCGTTGGGGCACCCGATTGAGCTAGACCCAGGTGAGCGTTTTGTAATACGACTCAGTGATGACTTTACAGCGCTGGTGGCGCATTATTTCCTAATTCAGGGATTCTCTGGCTGAACCGAGGTATAGATATGAACGGAAAAACAAATGTGCAAGTTATAGCCGTCGCGGGCTTTATTGCGACGCTGGTCATGTGGCTGCTCGGCCATTACCAGCCCGAATTGATGGCAACAGCACCCGCCGGCCTGGAGGCGGGACTAACGGCAACCCTGATCGCGCTGGCAGGCAGTACCCTGCAGCATGACGCCGGCATCAAGTCATTGCCCGGTACCGGCACGACAATGATTGCGTTCTTGCTGGTGTTCCTGTTGAGCGGTTGTGCTACTCGGCCACCCATTAAAAGCACCTCAGACGCCATTGCAGTGAGCGCTGCGGACATCAAAACCCTGGCCGGTACGGTTAAGACTCTGTGCGGCAATACGACGCCTGGAGGGCCCTGTGCGCCCGGAGCATTGATCGACGGCGAGGACCGCGATCGCTTCAAGCAGCACCTGCAGCGCGCTAACGATATGATCAGCGCTGCCAGCGTGTTGCTCGAAGAAGGTCATTTCAATGAAGCGCAGGGGCGCCTGGCGCTGGCTGACAGTATCCTGATTTTCTTACGCACCGAAATAGCGAGGCACACCAATGAAGGCGGAACTACTTCTCAAACTACTCGATACGGCCCTGGCAGTGACTGGCACGCTGCAGGCGGCCGGTATCAATTATCAGGAAGTTATGGCCGCGCAGGCTATAGCTGACGCTGAAGGGCGGGAGCTCAATGCCGAAGAGCGCCAGGTATTTATTGACCAGGCTCAGGCGGCGATCGATCAGCTATAGGCCGCCGGCAGGCGGTTTCATCTTCCCAGAGTTTATGCAGGCGTGGCCAGTCGAAATTGGTGCCTTGTCCGTCATGCGCGCCGCTCGGGTCATGCTTCACCGGCTTTGTTGAGCCCGCCTGAATGGCTTCCCACCTGACCGTGTCGTGGCCCTGTACGTTGGCATGATCAATGCCAAATTCCTGCTCCAGATCAGCCAGCACGCGTGCCAGGCTGCGGTATTGCTCAGCTCTGAATCCTGATTCGCGGGTACCAATTAGCTCAATGCCCAGCGTCCAGCGATTGCAGTTTTTGCGGCCATTCATGACCGACTCGCCGGCGTGATACGCCTGGTGGTCATAATCAATCAGCTTCCAGACCCCGCCGAAGCGGGCAATCAGCAGGTGGGCGCTGGCATACATGCGGTTTTCAGGCCATCGCGATGAATGCATGTATTGCTGGCGCTCATCGCGCGGCAGGTTCAGGTCCAGGAAAAGGTAGCGGCACGCCTTGACGCTGAAGGCGTTCTCCGGATCCACATTGATGGCGCTGAAATAGTGGATCACCACACCCTCGGGCTTGAGCGGACGGGATGAATAGCAATAGTCGGGCAGGATGGCGTCAATCATGTTCTAAAGCTCCAGTGATTGTTGTTGTAGCCGCTCGGTTTGGAGTGCCACGTACTCGGGATTCAGTTCACAGCCGAGCCATCGGCGGCCAAGCTGCTGCGCCACCATTGCGGTTGTGCCGGACCCCATGAAGGGATCGAAAACGATATCGCCGGGACGTGAGCCCGCTAGGATGCAGGGTTCAATTAACTTGGACGGAAAGACAGCAAAGTGGGCGCCGGGGAACGGTTGATTGGGTACCGTCCACACGCTTCGCTTGTTTCGTGAGCTGAAGTGTCGGCCCTTCTTGAAACCGCTATCAGTTGATTTGCCTGGGGGCGGCGACCGCCGGGCCGTTGTAGTATCCCGCGAATTTTTTGGATCGGCGGGCTCTTTTATGGCTTCGGCGTCGTAATAGTATTTGCTCGATTTAGTCAGCAAAAACAAATATTCATGTGATTTGGTGCAGCGATCACGGACCGATTCAGGCATGCACGCGGGCTTGTTCCAAATGATGTCCTGACGCAACCACCAACCGTCTGATTGCAAGGCAAACGCTACCCGCCAAGGAATCCCCACCAGGTCCTTGGGCTTCAGGCCAGGAATTGGCAGCCGGTTGGGCTGCGTCATAGGCCCGCGATTTGCCCGCGCAGGATTTTTGTCCCCAGCCCTTGCCGGCACGCCTCTCCCGCTCCAGTCATCGCCCTGTTTTCCGCCACCTGGTGAGCTCCCTACTTTGCCGGCGCCGGTGGCATAGCAATCACCGAGATTTAGCCAAAGAGTCCCATCGTCATGCAGCAACTCCCGGAGCGCGCGAAGAACTTCGACCAAGCGATCAACGTAGGCCTCCGGCGTTGGTTCAAGTCCGAGCTGGTCTGAATGGCCATAATCGCGCAGCCCCCAATATGGCGGGCTTGTGACCACTGTCTGCACTCGAATGCCATCGGCAACCAGTTGCGGGATGATTGTCCGGCA
Source organism: Porticoccus sp. (assembly GCA_021773405.1). Classification (GTDB taxonomy): domain Bacteria; phylum Pseudomonadota; class Gammaproteobacteria; order Pseudomonadales; family Porticoccaceae; genus Porticoccus. The sequence continues at coordinate 28,243 of JAJFKD010000219.1, read as the reverse complement.
ATCGCCGGCGTAGCAATGATTTATTTTCAAACCGGTTATGTCTCCAGCGGCGGCAGTTCGTCGTTGAATGGGTCCTCGCCTTCTTCATACGGCCGCGGGGCATCATCCGACTGGCTACCGCCCCCCGTACAGGCGCCCGCATCACTGCGCTGCTGTAGTTCCAGGTTGGCGGCATTGAAGATATCCGGCTTGTCCTGAAAATTGGCCAGGATCCACTCCAGCGTACCGTCGTCCATATTCTTAAACGGCACATTGCCCAGCTTTTTGCCGAACGGGAAAACCGTCAGCGTCGCACCGGTGTTATATAAATTTGATGGATCGTGCACACGCGCATTGGTGGTGTTGGCCGTTTTTGCATCAGCAGACTGCGCCAGAGAGGCGAGAAAATCATCTTCGAATAAAGCCGACACAGTGGGTATCCGGTTCACTGCGTCCAGCCTGGCGCGTTTGAGGGCCTTTTTAAGCGCATTGTTCAGGCTGCCTTGGTGCTCACCGACTGCGGCCGCGCCCATGCCTTCGCTAATAACCTGGTCGCGCGAACTGATGACAAAGGCCTTGATGATGATATCGGTCAGCTCCCGACCGTTCAGGGCTGCCCGCCGGTAGTCCTGTTCGTCCGGATACTTCACGCCCAGGCCAAGAATGCCCAGGACCTTGTCAGCGCCGGGCGAAAAGAGCGTGAATCCCGACCAGTGGCCGGGGGCTTTGTCCGGGTTGCAATACCAGGGTTCGGGACACTTGCCCTTATTGGCCACGTGAATCCGCCCAAAGTCCTTATCGGGCACCAATTGGCCGCGCAGGTGCTGGGCCAGCGCGTCGTAATTGGTCGATCGCTCCCTCAGTTGCACGGCAAACTGTTGTGGATCGGCGTCCAGCGGGTTGAATATCTGCACCGGATGCTCTTCATGGACAGTTGGCAACTGTTCGGTGGCGGCTTCTATGGCGGTTCGGTCATTCATTTGTTTAGCCCCTGAATTTCTTTATCGATCGCTTTCATTTCCTTATGAGCAAATACGTTCTCTGGCCCATCGCCGTGCAATGAATCCATCCACAGGTCATGCCAATACTGGCGATTTCGTATAAGTTCGGCCTGCTTGTCGCCGCGCCTGAAGGCGCGCAGGACCTTGCCATCACCGCGGTTGATGGCGGCCCGGACCTCTTTGGGTGGTTTCCAGAACTGGTTCGCGTGGCTCATAGCGGGGTACCTTCTATGTCGCTGCTGGCGGCAATATGCCGGTAATCTTTCAGCCGGCGCTGCACGGCGGGATGCTTGGTCACCTGGACCCACAGCTTGCGGTCAGCTTCAGTCAGGCAGTAGGACTCCCCCACCGCGGCGAGATTTGAGAAAGCGACCCATAATTGCCTGATCGCGCCATTAAGGGCCGCCTCGGCCTGGTCATATTGCCTGGTCATGGGAGCGGCGCTTCCGGGTGTTCGGCGTTCCAGGCCTTCTCGATTCGGGCAATACGCCTGAATGCATTGGTCAGCAGCGCCTGCATTTCCTGCGTGCTAACAGGTAGCGGGTCGCTTGACAGGATATTAGCTACCTCGTCGGCTTCGCCGTGTAAAAAGTCATTTAATCGTCGCATTTTCATTTCCTCAGGTCACATTTAAAGCCCTTTCCGTTGAGCGGAGCGCGCAACATACTCAGGTCCCCTCGGGGTTTCCCCCTACCGTTTCGCGGCATTCCATTACGCGGGGCAGCAAGTGGCACAACTGAGGATTCCCCGTTAATCGTCACGTGATTTCACCGGGCCGGGTTATTCTGGGGCCAGCAGCGGGCATTGAGTTTCGGTCAGCCGGTCTAACACCGATCTGGTGGGGCTGACAGTTGCAGAAGGCAAGGGCATGTGTGTTACAATCCTGACTCATCTGGTGCTACGCTCTGTCAAGAACAACCAGATACGCCGCGGAGTTTCCATAGCTCCGCGGCGTCATTCGTTATACTCCTGCGAAATAAATTAAACAAGTTTGTTCGGCAGTTATTATTTCAGCCGTCGTTTTCGAAAGCATCGCATGCCCTGGGCGAGAAATTCCCGCGCGGTTGGCCGATGTTTTTCCGTGATCGCTGGGGCCACCTCGTTTCTTAGCAGCAGGCGATACCGTTTTTTCTGCTCGCATAGCTGGCGTTCAAGGCGGGCGATTTCATCCAGGTAGTACGCCTCGAGCTCTCGAAACTCGTCATCAGTCAGCAGCGTGACCGGGTCTCTGGTGATGTCATTCATTGCGTTGATTCCTTGCGTTGTGGTGTCGATGTGAGGTGCCATTCGTTGCATTGTGGGCACAGGTGTGGCCCCAGCTTGTCATTTTCCCTTGTCCCGGTAATTGACCCAGCGCCAGTAAATGCTCTCGCACTTAGGACAGCAGTCTATTTTGGCCAGCACGCCAGGCAAGTCCTGCCAGCGGTGGCCACAATTGCAGCATTGATTTATAGCAGTGCAAGCCATAACAACGTCAATGCAGCGATCAATAACCAGGTGATGGCCGTGTGCAGCCGGCGCATCACTGGATTACCTTTGATTGAGCGTTGGAAAATTCGCTCTCATTTCCCGAATCATCAACCGCGGTGACAACGAAATACCACGTGCTGGGCTCAAGACACCAGAGTGTCGCTGGCGATGCGGCAACCTGAATGGGCGCCGGCTTGGGCGCTGCGAGATTGTTGGAATGGTAAATGTGAAAATAACCAAGATCGGTCAGCGGTGAGCCGTCTACATTCAGTATTGGCGCATTCCATGACAGCCAGGCGGTGGTGGAAGGACCGGGATCCAGGCAGGCAACGAACGCCGAAGGGCCCGGCGCGCGGCCAAATAATAACCGCAGGCGTGCCAGGTCCTGGAAGTTCACCACGCCGTTATAGCTCAGGTCTGTAACGGCATCGGCTGAGCCAAAGGTGGCGCGAAATACTGCCAGGTCCGCGAAGTTCACCACGCCGTCATTGTTAAAATCGCCATCGCACCAGTTGCCATAACCATCATGATCCGCATCGGCCTGGTCAGCGTTATAGACAGTCAGGCAGTTGTCGATATTGTCATCGATGCCGTCATTGTCAGCATCGAGCGCCACAGCGGGCTGCATGATGATGGCGATGAGCACGGTGGCGATTAGATGCTTCATGCTGCTTCTTCGGGCCATTCCTTATGTTCGCCACCGCCGATAATACAGCCGCCCTTGCCGCGTTTCGCCCCGCGCTGCTTGAAAAAGAACGGGATTCCGTGCCAGCGACATTCTGACTGCACCATAGCCGCCCAACTCATTCGCATGACCCGCGCCAGCGGCCCGCTCTCGCCGCCCACAATCACCCATGAGATACCTGACAACTCCATAGCCCCAAGTTCTTCCAGAAGCGGCTCGCAACTAAGAAACCTGATCTTGGCCGGTATTTTCTGCAGCGCCTCAATGCGCGGGAAGCCATACTCTTGGTTTTCAACAGTTACGCCCAACCAGACATTAGGATATCCAGCGGCCCAATCATCCGGCAGGTATCGTTTTATATTTGTCGGGCGCTTTGTGAGTAGCTGCCAGTCAAGATCTGGTGTTTGCCGAATCAGCTCCCACAATCGGTCGCGCTGCCCGGCAGGCGCCTTGTTATCGAATACATCACACATTGAACCCGAGAACACGCGCCGTCGGTGGCCGTGTTCGGCGTGAAAGGCGGCTGATTTGCGTTGCCAGGACCGCGGCCGGATCCAGTTGTGTTCGGACAGCACCCGGCGATTATTATCAGTCCAGTGATTGCCGCCTGTTCGCTTGTCAAGGGCGGCCGCATAGCAATTATCACACCCTGGCGCGATCTTCGTGCAGCCCCACCATGGGTTAAACGTGCTATCTGTCCAGGCGATTTCCGTTGATTCAGCCATGATCAGTGTCCCCAGCCCGCAGCTGTTTCATACTTGGCCTGACCGTCCCATGGCCCAGCCGATGAATAGCTGCTGATTCTGATGTTGTTGTCGCTGCTGGCTCGCTTGGTCAGTATATCGCCGTGGAAGCTGTCTGGCACTGCGACCACGTAATCGGCGCCAGCGCTGGAATGGTCAATGCGGCTACTGATTGCCTGGACCTTGACGGTGCGTTTTCCGACCACCTCAACAACCTGGTAAAAATCAATGTTGGTTTGCTCGTAACCCCATGAAGCATACAGGATAGAGCCAACTTCCAGCGTGTGAGCGGCTCGCGCAGCCACCTGCCTGGCCTTTGTGGCGCCAGCACGTTCGCGCAGGCTGGCCAGCCAGTTTTGAACGTGCAGGGCTCGCGCCTCAGCAGTCTTGAATTGATAATGGAAATCAGGGTTTTTTCGATTGCCGGCGAAAGCGATGGCCACCGGCCCGCGCTTGCTTTCCGTCAACCACACTTGAGCATTGATTCCGGGTTCCTCGATCGAAGCCAGCTGGTTGGGCTGGCCCGCAAACGAGGCGCGATATTCGCGCAGCTCTTTGCCGCGCAGGGTTTGTCCGTATTTCATGACGCTGCTCCTTGGAGCATTTGCACATCGCTCAGCTTTTCGTGGGCGTTGTAGTGCAGGTCTCGCTCAATCTTCAGGCCGGCCGGGCCGCTGATTGCTTCCAGCTGACTCAGCAGGACATAGCCCAGCTCAGCAGCGCCAGGGTGGCCCAGGTCAGCGAAGCCGAACAAATGCCAGTCCTCGGCCGCCTCGATTGACTCAACCGGTTGACCGGCCGAATCCAGCGGCGTGCCCGAAACGATATACCAGGTCCCGGCCGCCCAAGGCACAAAGTATTTGACAATTATTTCGTCGCTGGTGGTGCCGTCCTCAGACGCGAGGTAGGCCTGATCAGCCGCTAACAGTTTTTGGCCAATTTCTTTAGTGATCAATTTCATGATTTACTCCCGTTATTTCTCGATCCCACAAGCCCAATCTACTCCGCACGTTATACATTGTCAAGCATTGCAAACCGATAAAAAGGCGGTTATTGTGTCGGCAGTTATACGAGCATGAAGGGGCCGAACCTTGAGGCAGATCACTACCCGCGAAGCGCGCATTTTGTATGTGCTGGCCAAAAACGGCGGGCCGGTGCGCGGGCGCGTAATCGCTCACGCCACCGCCCGCTGGGGTGCCGAAGAGCGCCAGGCCCACATCAAGGCGCTGATAGTGGCGGAGCTGATCGAAGCGCAAACCACCCCGCCCGAACAATCCAAGGGCGCGGGCTTTTTTTATTGGCTGACCGAGCTGGGGCAGGAAGCCGTGGTCTCATTGGTTGGCGCCGGCATGATTAAAAAATTGCCGGATGACTGGAGGCAGAAATATGGAACCGCAGGGGCCGCGTGACTATTGGGTATTAGTGGCTAGCTCCATACCTGAGTTGGAAAACAAGGTACGCATGCAGTGTAAGCTGGATGACTGGGTGCCGCTGGGCGGAATGATCGCCACATTTAATTCAGGCAATGGCGCTTCTGTGTTTTATCAGACCATCGTCACCCCAGCCATGATCAACCGTGAGAATGAAACCGTGAAGAAGCTCGCCGATTTAATCAGCCGCCTGCTTGATGAGTTGGCCCAGATGCGCAGCGATTGGGCCGAGCATTCCGGCAAGATGCAGCAAACGATAGCGACGCTGAATGCAGAAATTGATCGAATAAAAGAGGCGCAATCATGAGCGCGACACTGCTGGGAGAAATCTGGCCACTGGAATTGGGGCCCATCGAAAAACTGTTGCTGGCCTACCTGGCTGATGGCGCGGACCATCACGGCAATGTGTCGAAGATGCCCGCGCAGGACCTGTCTGAAATCTGCGGCCGCTCACCGAAAACAACCCGCACGGCGCTAAAAGCGCTGGCCGACGCTGGCCTGCTGGTGCGTGGCCCGGTGTGGCACGTCTGCCCGTATGCCTTGGGCCGCGAAGATAACGTCACCGTGGCCGCCCAAGTCCAGCGGCGCGCTGACAAACCAACCGAACCAGCTCCCGGGTCGCAAACCCTTGCAGAAGATCCTCCCACCGCAAACGATCTCACAACTCGCCTTGCGGCATTCTGCGCGGCCTGGGGGCTCTCTTCCCCATCCAATAAGCTGGTCAAGGCATGGGAAGCCCTCGAGGCGGCCGAAGCCAAGCACAACCGTCCCGACAAGCACAAGGATCCGGAAACCGGCAAGCAGTGGAGCGTGACGGTGGAATCAATCGCCGACCTGTTCCCGGAAATTGAGCATGCCGTGGCCGTGTTCCAGTCCCGCGCCGAGCAGGGGCTGCCCAATCATGCTGACAGCCCGGTCCAGTTCGTTGAGCTCCAGCTGTGGCTGGCGCCTGAGTACCAGGTGCCGCTTGCCGATATCGGCCCGGAAAGCGTAATCGATGAGGCCGAGCTTAACGCCATGGTCATGGAAATGAACCGGGCCGGCGGCGCATTCCAATGCCACCTGCTCATGACATCGAAAAACCCGCACACCGGCGAGCTAGAAACCGAAACGCTGAAAGTGTACGAAAAGCGCGTGCTGGCCAAGTACCGGGAATTTCAGGACAAAAAGGCATTCTTCGAGGAATAAAACCAGGAGCAACTAAACATGGCAACGGAAGGACAAACCACCGTCATCGCGCGGGAAAAGGCTGCTGACAGGCTGGCCCAGGCCAGCGCTGCATTGATCAAGGCGGCTGACAAGGTGGCCGCACAGCACGGCATACCCGAAAACATTAACGGCCTGAGCCGCGGTGATTTCCTTGGCCGGGTCTCGTTCGTGGTTTCCATGCAGCGCGAGCTCAAGCGCGCCGGCGAGGACGTGGTGGCCCAGCAGATACTGCGCCAGCAATTTGATGCCGCCGAACCACCGGAGACCATGGACGACCTGGACAAGCTGACAGACGCCACCGCGCCCGCAGCTGGCGCCTCACAAGACGACCCGCCGCCCACCGATGTTGGCGCCATGGACGTGACCACAATCCCCGGTCTTAACGTGCAGATGCACAAAGCGCTCAAGGGCGCCGGCATTCACATGCTGGAGGACATCGAGAAATTTACCGATGAAGCATTGCTGAAGGTGCCAGGCATCGCTGCGCCATCGCTGGCCAAGATCCGTACCGCCACCGCGGCCGCCCGCGCCGGGCAGGCTGATGGCGTATAAGGGCTGGGAGGCAGTAGATCCGGATGAATTTCCGGAGAGCGTGGGCGCGCAGATCCGCACCGCCCAGGCTGATGGTGAGGCCCAGGCAGCGGCGTTCGATTCCAGGACCACCAGGAAGCAGGCTCGCCCCGAGCAATGGCTGCAAATCGCATGTATCGAGTGGGCAGCCCGGGCTATTTTTCCCGAGTTCATAGTGAGCCAGGAGCCGGTGCTGCGATCGCCGGTAAAAATAGGCGAGTTTCTGCACCACACGCCAAACGGCGGCGGCCGCTCGAAAGCTGAAAGCGGCATTTTCAAGGCCATGGGAGTGCGCGCCGGATACCCGGACCTGTCGCTGGACCTGGCCATGTTTTCGTGCGCAGAAGATCGATATTACCCGGGCTGGCGCTGCGAGCTGAAAACCGGTACCGAGCAGCTGCGCGAGAATCAGTGCACCTGGCGGGACCGCCTGCAACTGGCGGGTTATGTGTTCGAAGAGGCCTACAGCCTGGAAGAATTTATTAACAAGCTGATGGCGTACCTGATGCTGGGTGTGCCGCAGATACGACTGCAGGACGCCTAGTGTCTAAACGATGGAACAGCTTGACCGATCACGCACCGCCGGTATCGACGGAAACACGCCGCTATTGGCTGGAGCTCTACATACCGTCACGCGCCCAGGGCGCCACTGAAGCCGAGCGGCGTAAGGCACTGGCAACCGGGCTGCACCTGGGCGCTGGCAAATTCCGATGTGTGGGCGATCGCAACCTGATGCTGGAAAGGGTCAGCCACTGGCGCCCGATCGGTGAAAAGGCGGTGCGGGCATGAGCGTTTGCGCAGAAGAAATGAATTACTGGAAAACCGGCAAATCATCGCCGGACACTTGGATGGCCCGCACGGCCGGGATAATTGAGGGCTTGGGCGGCATGATTATTGCTATGGGCCATGGTGTCGAGCCACAAGCAGGCCGAGCGGCTTTTATGATTCAGTTCTCGCTCGATAATGAGCAATTCAAGGTAATTTGGCCAGAATTAGTCACAAATACAGGTGATCATAAGGCCGCAAAAGTTCAGGCCGCCACCATGCTATATCATGATTGCAAGGCCAAGGCGGTGGCTGCTGCAGTATTTGGAGGTCGCGCGGCATTCTTCCAGCATTTGCTGCTACCAGATGGCCGGGTTGCTGGCCAGCTCGCCAGTCCCGAGCTCACGGCCGCCATTCCCAAAATGCTGACCGCACCAAATCAGGCTGACAGCGCATGAGCGACAAGCCTAAATTCATTGACAAGGAAGAGCTGAAAAAGCGTATCGACGCCGGCATACAGGCTCGTATTAAAAACGGTCAGATGGCCAAGGCGGACGCACCGGTTGCTCAGCGCGACTACCGCGGCGCTCATTTCACCAAGGCCCAGCGCAAAGAGTTCACCGCCCGGGTCGAGCTGGCGGTCTATGACCTGGCACACGGCCATTATCCGGACTGGTACGACAATATCAGGGAGATTGCCCGGATCATGAAGCAGGCAAACTTCACGCTCCCGGTAGTACAGCACACGCTGAAAAACATCGAGCACCTGGCCGTTGAGCTGACCGGCGACAAACGCATTTACGCGCGGGCGCAGGCCGCTATTCACCACCTGCATAACAGGCTGATTTCTATTCCCGGCACCAAACCGGTGCCACCAACCAAAGAGGCAGAAAACGATGCTCCCATTTCAAACGATAACACTGAGCCAGCGCCACGCGCAGGTGATAAGCGGCCAGCTGGCGACGGAGAAACACGGCACTGAAAAAAAGGCCTTCATTGACCTTAAATTCACGATGCTGCTGGACCGCGACGATATCAACACATGGCTGCAGGACCCGCAGGCCACGTCCGGCGGTCTGCCCTTTGACTGTATTTTCACTGAAGGCAACGAGCTGCGCCTGCCCGCCCTGGCGCTAACCGGCAAGATCCGCGACAACCTCAAGGGCGACCTGCTGGTCAAAGACGGTGGCCGCAAGGAAATGTCATTCAGCGATGCTCACATCGTCGGCACCACCTCGAAACTGGAATTTCAGACCGGTGGCCACGGCAAGCTGACCCTGCAGCTGCGTATTGAGCCGGGGACCTTGCTGCAGAAGGTGGTCGACCTGATTGAAACCGCCGAATGCAGTTTCCATTTTGTCGAGTATGACGACAACCCGAACGCCGGCGCTGATGACGAGAATCAGGGGCAAATGCCGGTTTAAGGGGCTGTAATTGCCCGATCCGGGCAAAAGAGGCGTTGACAATGAAAACGAAATTTATTGAATCAGGGTGGCGAGAGTACAAGCAAATGGTGGTGCCATCAACGGCATCAGAAGTCCAGATTCACGAAACGCGCCAGGCCTTTTACGCGGGAGCGACGATATTGTTTCACACAATAATGTTGTCGCTTGATCCAGGCGAAGAGCCAACATCGGACGATATGCAGCGCATGGAGTACTTGCAAAAAGAGTTGGATGAATTCGGCCAGGAAATCGACCTTAAATATTTAACTGGAGGGCACGGATAATGCAGGAGTTAATACCAAAGGGCATGCCGCTCGAGCTGGCCCGAGCAGAAGGGAAGCTGATTCGGAACATTGCCCGCGGCGATGACTTTGCCGTCGAGTCGCACTTCAATGCCTTGGAGGATCGCGCCAAAAAACACGGCTTTGTAGAGGCGCGGCGGGTAAAGAAAATCGGGCGAAATCAAGTGTGCCCCTGCGGTTCCGGGGTAAAATTCAAGAAGTGCTGCCTGCACCGCGTCCGCGACGTTTAGCCGCGACCCAGGACATTTAAGGTGACAACTAAAAAAGACACAGCCCCGAACTGGATGCCCAGGCAGCAGCCGCTGACCGCTAAGCAGATGAAAAAGTTTCTGTATGCCCTGATGCGCGTTGGCAATGTGACCGAGGCGGCCAGGATCGCCAAGGCCAACCGCACTGCCATCTACCAGCGCAAGGCCCGCGACGAACAGTTTGCCACCGCATTCGAAGAATGCCGGCGCATGGGCGTTGAAAACCTGACTGATACCGCATTTCGGCTGGCTCATGAGGGCTGGCAAGAGCCGGTTTTCCATGATGGCGAAGAGTGCGGCACAAAACAGCGCATTTCCCCGGCGCTGATCATCTTCCTGCTGAAATCCCATGACCCGGAGCGCTACCGCGAGCGCTACGATATCGAGCACGGCGGCAAGGGCGGTGGGCCGCTGGCGCTGGAGGTGATCATGGACCCCAAGGCGATCGCAGAGGCTAAGGAACGGGCGCGGGCTGAGGAAATAGAGGCGGCATGAAATCCACAAATATCCACATTTAAGGAGAAACGACGATGAGCAAGAAATGCGAAGATTGCGTAAATTGGCACAAAGGACTGACTGTGCCTGGCGAGTGTAGACAACAACCGCCTATAGCAGTCAATCAGCAACACGGTGCCGTGTTCCCTTCTGCGGCAAAGGATGATTGGTGTGGGTACTGGCACCCGCGCCCCAAAAATGACGCTGGTTAAATTCACCGACAGCGGCAGTTTTCTGGTGCAAATGAAGGACCCTGGCGCCTGGATCAAGCGGCTGGTATTCCATGTCACCGACAAATCAGTCCGCGCAGCCATGGCCGAGGATCACGACACCGGGCGCATACCACGCGCCTGGCTGACGTTCGGCGAGGTTTCGGGCCATGGCTGGGGGTTCGTGCCGCCGTGACCAAGAATCAGGCCATATTTCTATCCGCCATCAAGGGCTTAGATGACCTTCAAATGGGCTGCCTGGCGGTGGGAGCTCAGCAACCGGCGCCAGTCATCACCGAGCACCTATGTATTGCACGCGGCTGGATTCGATCGGTACCAGCAGACAACCCATGGGGCCGGATTATGTACCTGACCACCAAAGGGCTGAAGGCGCTCAACAAGTCAAGCCATGCAATATGAGCGCCCGTATTGGCAAGTAAAACCGCCTGACGTCACCAGGTACGAAGCCACTTACACCCTGACAAAGTTCCACCTTGATCAAAGCGAAGTGCGCGGGATCATGGGACCGCTGGGCTCGGGCAAATCGACCGGCTGTTGCTGGGACATCATGCAGAAGGGCTTCGGCATGCAGCGCGTCACTGACGGCGCCAGGCGATCGCGCTGGGCGGTGATTCGAAACACGTACCGCGAGCTCGAAGATACTACCTTGCAGACCTGGTTCGACTGGTTCCCCGAGGCCGATTTCGGGCGATTCCTGCGCCGGGGCATGACGCATGAGGTCCGGCGCACCTTGCCCGACGGCACTAAAATGGAGCTCGATGTGCTGTTTCGGGCGCTGGACAAGCCCCAGGACGTGCGCAAACTGTTGTCCTTGGAGCTGACCGGCGCCTGGATCAACGAGGCCAAAGAGGTACCGCGGGCGGTGCTCGATATGCTGCGCAAGCGGGTCGGTCGGTACCCGGCCTGGGACGATCACCAGCCTTATTGGAACGGCGTGATCATGGACACCAACCCGCCAGAGGAAGATAGCTGGTATTACAAGCTGGCTGAAACTGATCATTCTGGCGAGTTTGGATTCTATCGCCAGCCATCAGGCCGGTCACCGCAGGCCGAGAATCTGACCCACCTGAAACCGAACTATTACAGCACTGCCGGCTATACAGACCAGTGGATCAAGGTTTACATCGATGGCGAGTATGGCTATATCCAGGCCGGCAAAGCCATTTACCCGGAGTTTTACGAGCAGCTGCACTTTGTTGCTGACCTGCAGCCGATCCGCGCCGCGATCACGGTGGGGCTTGATTTCGGCCTGACGCCGGCGGCGGCCTTCATCCAGACCGATGCGCGCGGGCGGTACCTGGTGATTGATGAGCTGTGCACCCGCGAGCTGACCCAGGACGTGATGGGCGCCACTCAATTTGCCAAGGAGCTGGCGCGCAAGATTCACGCAGAATATCCGGATTATGAGTTCAGGTTTGTCGGTGATCCTGCCGGCGATGAGCGTAGCCAGCTTGATTCGAACCAGTGTGTTTTCGACGTGCTGCGGGCCAATGGCATCAATGCAAGGCCCGCGCCAACCCAGGACTGGATACTGCGCCGTGATGCCATCGGCGTGCCACTCAATACGCTGGTCGACGGCCGCCCCGGGCTGATTATTGGCGGCAAATGTCGCATGATCCGTATGGGCCTGGCCGGCAAATACAACTACAAGCGGATCCAGGTGGTTGGCGATGAGCGATACCACAACAAGCCGGACAAGAATGATTACTCGCATCCGGTCGAGGCACTGCAGTACGGACTGCTGGCCTGTGGATCGAATCCTGCCCGGCCTCGATCGATTACCTCACGCCAGCGCGCCACGTTCCAGGCAGAGACCAAGTTCAACCCCTGGGAGGCGTGTATACTCCAGCCGAATCTCAATGAAATAATGGCCTTCGGGCAAGGTGCATCCCAATGACTACAGAAGCAGGGAAAAGAAATCTACGGGACATCGGCAACGGTGTTGAGCCTGACGAGCCGGCCACCGCGGCCATCACTGCCGCTGCTGCCGCGGTCACACAATTAACAGCCCCAGCCGGCGGCACAGGAGCAACAGCGGGCGCCTACGATACGGCCGCCAATCGTGACCTGGCTATAGCTGCGCTCAATGCTGCAAAAGCCGACATTGCCGCGCAAAAAGTCGAGCTGGATAAATTGATCGTAGATCATGCGGCTCTGCGCACCGTGCTGGTCGACCATGGGCTAGTTGCCTGATTGCAGCAGCGCGGGCTCAAGCTCTCAGATTTCTCGGCTGACCATCAGCTGGAAGTCTGGTATGTCGTTTTTTCCAATGGCCGCGAATCGCACTGGTGGGACCGCTGGCTGAAGCCGTACTGGCGTCATTGCTGGGCGCTGCGCTGGGACGGTTACAACTGGATCGTGGTCAATCCACGCACGGATCGCCTTGAGGTTGGCGTCAGCTGGGTTTGTGACTATACTGGCATCGATGTCGTGATCGGTGAGGCGTCGGCCGTATTAGCGGTGACCGCCATGATTCCAAAAAACAGGATCAGAAGCCGATTTTTTGCGGGGCCGGTGACTTGTGTCGAGGTAACAAAGGCGCTGCTGGGGATCAGGTCGATGTGGACGCTGACACCCTGGCAACTGTTCAAATATCTGAGGTCACGCAATGGGCGATCCTGTAACTTCGGGCCTACTGGCTAAAAAGGGCTTTGACCTTTTCGAGACGCCAAAAACGCCACCACCATCAGCCGAGGAAGAGGCCGCGGGCCGTAGCGCCAGGCGCTCAGCCTCAGCCCTGACAAGAGCGAAAAACCGCCGGCTCAAAGCAGCCCAGCGAGGCGCTGGCGGCCGGCGCGGCTTGTTATCTGGAAACTTCTTATCCGGCGCTGCCCCCGGCGCGACAACGCCGGTTGTCTCACCACCCGGAACCGGCGGCAATCGCGGTTCTTCTGGTGGCTTGTTATCAGGTGGCGGCAGTCGCTCTAATGGCAAAGGTCCTCGCCGATGAGGTTGCTACGATTTTTCGGCCCGCGCCCGAAACTGCCCCAGGGCATGCGCACCGGCAAGGAGTTAATCGCACGTTACCGGGATGCTAAAGTCCGCAAGGACCAGGCCGAGAGCGCTCTGCGCGATGCTTACAAGTACGCGCTGCCACAGCGCGAAACCTTCAGCGAATCATCGACGGAGCTGGAGAAGAAAAATTTACACCTGTTTGATTCGACCGCGGTGCTGGAGGTGCCCAAGTTTGCCACCCGGGTCCAGTCAACCCTGACGCCGCCCTGGCGCGAGTACTCCCAGCTGGCCACCGGTCCCGATATCCCGCGCGAGATACGCGAAAAAGGCGAGGTCAAAGTAGGGCTCAAAGATGCCACCGAGACATTGTTCGCGTACCTGAATCATTCGAACGTGCACAGCCAGGAGCATGAGGCATACCAGGATCTTGCCGTGGGCACCGGCGCCATGAATTTCTGGCAGGGTGGTTTTGGCCAGCCACCGTTTTTATTCGATGCCATACCCATGAATGAACTGGTGCTCGAAGAGGGGCCGCAGTCTACGATCGAAAGCACATGGCGGGAGCCGAAGATCCCGGTGGCCCACATCATGCGCCTGTACCCTGGGGCAGTCCTATCGACCGAACAGGAAAAGCTGCGAGCGGAGAAACCCGGCAAGAAATTACCGCTGATCGAGGGCGTGCTATTTGACCCGGACACTGAACGATTTTTCGGGGTGCTGATCGATCAAACTGGCGCCGACAAGCGAATCATGTGGCAGACGTTCTGGCCCACATCACCGCGCCAGGTATTCCGCTGGTCGGTGACTCCCGGCGAGCTGTACGGCCGCGGCCCGGTGATGTTTGTCCTGCCGGATATCAAGACTGCCAACAAGGTGGTGGAGTTCATTCTGCGCAGTGCAGCGCTGGCGGTGGCCGGCGTCTATACCTCGAGCGATGACACCGCCACCAATCCGTACACAATGCGCGTGACGCCGGGCACCGTGATACCGGTTGCCAGCAACGACCGGCGAAACCCGACCATTCGAGCTCTCGAGCGCAGCGCCGACCTGGGGCTGGGCTTTGAGGTCCTGACGCAACTGCGCGCGACGATCCGCGACGCGCTGCTGGCAACGCCTCAGCTCAACCCCGAGGGCCCGGTACGTTCTGCCACCGAGGTAGCCATTGAGGACCGCCGCAATATTCAGGAAGTCGGCGCCAGCTATGGCAGGCTGCAGACTGAGCTGGTCGCAAAACGCATGAGTCGGGGAGTACAGATACTCGGCGACCAGGGGCGTATCCCGCCGCTGCGTGTCGATGGGCGCACGCTGACGCTGAAACACCAAAGCCCGCTGGCGCGCGCTCAGGACCACGATGAAATACTGACGGTACAGCAGGGACTGGATATGATGGCTCCGCTCGGCGATGAAGCGCTGGCGCTGGGGGTCAAGGTAGAGGACCTGTCATCCTGGATAGCTGAAAAACTGGGCTGGGACCCGCGCTTGATACGTTCCGG
Source organism: Porticoccus sp. (assembly GCA_021773405.1). Taxonomy (GTDB): domain Bacteria; phylum Pseudomonadota; class Gammaproteobacteria; order Pseudomonadales; family Porticoccaceae; genus Porticoccus. The sequence goes on along the minus strand of JAJFKD010000219.1, from coordinate 13,223 downwards.
CGATGAACGCGCACAACTGCAGCAACGAGCTGCGCAGCTGGTGGCCGATAACCGAGAACCAGTGCAGGCAGTGGCTTAATGGCAGGGAATCCTTTAGCCGCGCAGACATTACTTGACGCTGAGGGCTGGGACGCGCTCGATCTGAGCAATTTCGACAAATCCAGCGAAGCCGAGCGCCAGCAAATGCTGCTGATTGCCGGGCACTACCAGGAAGTATTTACTCGCACCGAACAGGGCCGGTTTGTCCTTGAGCAACTGGTGGCCGATTACATGATGCCGCGCACCGCCAACCCCGGCGATGACCTGATTACGATTGGCATCCGGCAGGGCTCCCAGGACGTGGTGCGCAAAATTCTCGCTTTAATTGAGCTCGCCCGCAGTGGGGGAGCTCCAACCTAGGAGACAGGCAGATGACAACGGAAAACGGACAGGAAGCCGGCAACGGCAACGATGATGCAGTAAATACCGCTATTGATGCAGCAACCCACTCTGCGGACGCACCAGGTGCGAAACAGCCCGAAGCGGGCCAGGGCGCTGATGCAGCCGGAGAAGGCGGCAGCGGCCAGGAAAACCTGACCTCGGACCAGTCGGCGCCTATTCCGCTCGACGATCAACCGCCACCCGCCGGCGCTGATGCCAGCCTGCCAACGGCCGACGATGAGGCGGAGCTTGCCGCCGCCGCCGCAGAAGCCACCGCCGATATATTGAGCGCAGATGAGCTGGATGGGGCAGGCCAAGAGGCCCCGGATTCTGCAGCATTGGATGAGCTCGACGAGTTGGACGATGTGGTTCAGGTGGTAGAGCAGGACAAGCAACTATCCCCGACCCATTTTTTCATGGCTGATATCGGCCAAAGGCCGGACCAGGTCAAATCAGGCGATTACCTGGTTGTGGCTTCACACCGTGCGGGCGATCTGGTGCTGTGCATCAATACCGGCAACATCCGCTCCAAGGGCGACCTGGTCCGGTTGCTCAATACGGTGGTGATGGCCGTTTCTAACCGGGATTATCCACCCCGGTAGCGCAAACACGCGGCCATTTTGGCCGATTCAATAATTCATTGGTCGATTGTTAGAGGTATAACAAATGGAACATTTACGGAGATTTTTAGGCGGACCTTATCGCATGCCAGAAGGTGAAGGCGAGGGCGCTGGTACTGGCGAAGGCGAGGGAACCGGGGAAGGCACTGGAGAGGGCGAGGGGACTGGTACCGGTGAAGGTGAAGGCATGCTCAGCCAGGCCGGTGGCTGGGATCATGCCGAGGGCGTACCCGGTGAAGGCGATCGGCCGGAATGGCTCGGCACCAAGTTCAAATCTGTTGCTTCTCAGGCCGAGGCATACGGCGAGCTGGAAAAGAAAATAGGCACATTCGGCGCGAACTTTGGCGCGCCCGATGGTGACTATGAACTGACTGCGCCGGCCAATCTGCCGGAAGGGACCACCTGGGAATTTGACAAAGAGGACCCGATGCTGGTCTCGTTTACCAAGGCGGCCAAGGAAGTGGGGCTCAGCCAGGCCGGGTTCGATAAGGTGGTGCACAACTACATCAGCGATAATTCGGACATGGTGATCAGTCATGATCAGCAGGTTGCGCAGGTGGTCAGGGACCTGGGCGAAAACGGTGAGCAGGTCATGAAAGACACCTGGGACCGACTCAGCCAGGTGCTGCCGGAGGACCAGGCCAACGCGCTCGATGGCGTGGTGACCAGTGCGCTGGCAGTCCAGGCCCTGCAAACGCTGCTGACTTCCGAGGCAATCCTGCCGGCCGATGGTGGCGGACCACCTGGAGCCATTACCCGCGAGGACCTGAGAGCGATGCGGGCTAAAACGTATCCTGATGATCACCCGAAAAAAGGTCAGCGCATGTACGGGTTGGATGAGGAATACACCAAAAAGGTCGATGCACTGTATAGCAAGCAGTTCCCCGGCCAAGATGTGAGCACAGTCTGACCGCTGGCCCTTGACGGCCTCGCTGGCAACGGTATTATTTGCCCACACATTTATGCTTGCTCCGATTGGATAACCCGGACCTGACAAGACAAATAATCAGGTCCGGGCCCTTGAAACGCTAGCCGGCCAGCGCCCGAGAGCGTAGAGGACAGCCCACCGCGGTGGACAACTGGACTTGCAAACCGAAACCTTTTAAGGAGTTTGCGCTATGTCCAGGGAATTATCAGCGGCCAAAGCCGAGGCATTCGATGACGACGTGCTTCATGAGTACCAAGGCATGGGCGGCGTTTCACAGACCGCCACCCGCCGCGAAAACGTCAAAGCGAATCCATACCATTTCCGCAACATGGGCAAGGGCCTGGCGCAGCGGCGCGGGGCTTCTCAGTCTGACATCACGGCGATGGACATTTCACACACCAAGGTGCCCTGCACGCTCGAGGATTGGGTGGCGCCGGAGTACACGGATCTATTCGATGACGCTCAAATCAACATCGACGAACAGCGCGAACTTGCCGGCGTCATTGCCGGTGGTCTCGGGCGACGCGACGATCAGCTGGTTATTGATGCATTTGATGCGTCAGCGTCCTATGCTGGCACCGTCACGACTGCGGTCGGCGGAGCGGGCACCAACCTCAACGCCGCCAAGCTGCGACGCGCATCCCGATATCTGAATGACAAAGGCGTCCCGGGCGCCGGCCGTCATATCCTCATATCCGCGCTAAACCTTGAGGGCATGCTGGGCGAGACCGAAGTCACAAGCTCGGATTTCAATACGATCAAAACGCTGGTAAACGGCGAAATCAATTCGTTTGTTGGTTTCCAGTTCCACGTGGTCGAGGATCGCAGCGCCTTCGAAGGTGGCCTTACGGTGGCGGCCAATGTCCGCGACGGCTTTGCCTATCATCAGTCGGCTATCGGCTACTGCAACGCCTTGCGTCGTACCGAGGTCAACTACATTCCGACCAAAACGTCATGGCTGGCCAACGGCCTGCTGAAAGCTGGCTCGGTGGTTCGCAATGCCAACGGTGTCGTGAAAGTGCAGATGGACGAATCCTAAGCGGCAACGCTTGGATTAGTCCACCCAAACAGGAGTAATAAAACTATGGCTTTTATTGATGGAAATCTGGCCCTTATCGGCAATCACGGCGTTTCAAAGGCCCCGCGGCGGTGGGGGTACAAAACCGAGGACGTGCATGCGGTTGTCGACACAGCGGCGTATTTCAACAATGCCAGCGATCGGCTGAAAGTCGGCGACATCATTGATGTGGTTGTGGTCACCAACCTGGACGCCTCCAACGAAGCGGTGGCGACCTACGGCAAGCATATTGTGCTGTCCAACGCGGCCGGCGTGGTTGATGTGTCTGACGTCACAGTGGGCGTGGTCACCGACACCGACTAACTGGTCCGCGCCTGGCGCTGGGGAGGCTCGAGGAACCCAGCGCCAGGCGTTTTCATCAGCTCAGGTCGAGGCCGGTTATGTCAGATATAGATATCATCAATCACGGATTTGTCGAGATTGGCGAGAAAACCATCACCTCGCTGACCGGTGGGCAGACCCGCCAGGCCATCGCCGCGGTCAAATACCCAACGACCAGAAAGGCTCTCCTGACAGAACTAAACTGGCGGTTCGCCACGCATACCCAGCAACTGGCGCGCTTAGCCGAAACGCCTGCCAACACCGATTATCTGTATGCCTACGCGCTGCCATCCAACCCGGAATTTCTGAAAGTCCAGCGCCTCAACCCTAATGGCGATTATGTGATCGAAGGCATCACGCTGCTGAGCAATGAAACGACCCTCCTTATGACCTACACCGCTGACGTCGACGAGTCAGTCATGCCGCCGTACTTTACCCACCTGCTCGGCCTGCGCATGGGCTCCGAGATGGCCATGCCAATTACGCGCAACGTCAAAAAACGCAAGGCTGCAGAAGAGAACTACGATAAATACCTGCCGATCGCGCGACATGCTGACTCTTCGCAGCAGCCTAACCGCGACGTGGCAGATCAGCCCTTCATAGATTGCAGGAACTAATATGGCTGATCTGCGGGTCATGCAGACCAATTTTAGTGCCGGGGTGCAGGATCCCGCGATCAAGGCGCGCCTCGACATTCAAAATTATTATGACGGCTGTCTGATCGGTGACAATGTCGATTTCAAGCCGATCGGCGGCGCGGCAGTGCGCGGTGGGTTGCGGTACCGGGCCCAGGCCGAGGCCCTTGATGCCCGCCTGATACCGTTTATTTTCAACCGCGATAATAAATATCTACTCGAGTTCACCAACCTAAAAATGCGGGTATTCCTGGCCAGCACCGGCGCGCTGCAGACCAATCTCAACGGCTCGGGCAACGATTATATAACGACCGCCTATACCACCGCCCAGACCGATCAGATGGATTTTACCCAGGCATACAACACGATGCTGCTGTTTCATGAGGACGTAGCCCCGCAGTTGCTGACCCGCGGCGGGTCACATACGACCTGGACCATAGGCACGCACACATTCGAGGAAGTACCACAGGTTGATTTTGACGATGCCACAAGCCCAGCGCCGACAACGCATGATGTCCAGATCACGTTCACCGGGGTTTGGGCCGAAAATGATCACTACAAATTGGAGCTCAACGGTTTTGAAACGCCTGAAATAATCTATTCGGCAGATACCACGGCAAACGCTAGGCGCATCAAGGAAGAGCTGCTGCTGCTGCCACCAACCGGGTTCAGGGATGCCGGCATCACGGTGACGCACATCAGCGGGGTGATATACCGGATCCAGCTGAGCGGCGATTCAGCCGATGCTTATGAGCCCATAACCGGATTTAGCGGCACCACCGCGGCCAGTAAAATCACCGAATCAACTCGGACCACTGTCGGCGTTTCAAGGCGCGAGGACTGTATTTCAGCCAGTCGCGGCTGGCCCCGTTGTGGCTCTTTTTATGAATCCCGCCTGTGGATGGGCGGTCTCAAAAGCCTGCCAGAGCATGAGCTGGGTTCTGTGGTGGGCGATTTTTTCAGCCTGCGAGTCGGCGAGGGCTTTGATGATGAGGCCATTTTCCAGCCGATCCAAACGGACCAGTTCAACGGCATCGAGTTTCTGCACCCGGGGCGCCACCTGCAGGCCTTTACCGCCGGCGGCGAGTTCTATCATCCAGCCCGGCCGCTCACGCCGGACGATTCTGGCCGCCCGAGGCAGACCCGCTATGGTTCGGGCGACACCAAGCCGGTTGAGGTCGATGGCGCCACCATTTTCATAACACGCAGCAACAAAACGCTGCGCGAGTTTTTGTTTGTATTGGCCGAGGAATCCTACAATGCAGATTCCCTGTCATTACTGGCCGCCGATCCGCTGCTGACGTCCGGAATAGTCGGCATGGCGGCGCGCAGTGGCGCATCTGATGACGAGTCGAGCTATGTCTATTGTCCGACTGGCGATGGCAATTGTGCGGTACTCAACACGCTCCGGTCTCAATCGATCATTGCCTGGTCGCGGTACACCACCACCGGGGCCGGCGGCGTCATCAAGCGTGTGGCGGTGGTTGATGACGAGGTTTTTTTTCTGGTACATCGCACCATCAACTCAGTAGAGGTCCCGTACATCGAGCAGCTGGATCCGACCGTGCGCACCGATTCGGCCATTACCGGCACCCAGGCCTCGAGCACCACCATAACCGGGCTCAATCACCTGATCGGTGAAGCGGTCCGCGTGCTGGGCGATGGGCTGCTGCTGCCCAGCGTGACGGTCGACGGTTCGGGCAATGCGGAGGTCGCGCGAGCGGTCACCAGTTACCAGGTGGGCCTTGATTACAATCCTGATTTGCGATCATTACCGCTAAACGTGGACCTGGGCGATGGCCCCATGCTCGGGCTGACAAAGTCACTGCAGAAATTGTATGTTCTGGTTAAAAACACAAATGGCCTGATCGCTTCATTTGACACCACGAATGACCCGGGCGAGCCTACATTTGAGGAAGAGGTCGACCCGCAATGGGTCCTCGATTCGCAGAAGATGGACCAGGCCGCCGCGCCGATTTCGGGCACGCGGGTATTTAATCTCGATGGCTGGACTGAGGGCGATGCAATCATTAGATTGTTGCAGCGTGATCCGTTACCGTTTCACGTTCTTGGTTTTGTGGCGCTGGTCGATATTGGAGGGGATTAAATGGGAGTGTTAGCCGTTCCGTTGCTGGCCGCTTCAACGACCGCCACCGTGCTGAGCCAGCGCCAATCGACCGGCGCCCAGCAGGTTGAGCTTGATCTGGCCGCCCGTCAGGAAAAACTTGGGGCAACAACCCGCGAGGCCGCGCGCAAGCGCCGCCTGGTCGCGGTGCTGGGAGCCCAGCGTGCCGGCGCCGCGGCAGCTGGTGTGGGCTTTTCCGGTTCGGTAGCTAATATCTCGCTCAGTGACGCGCGCGAGGCTCAGCTTGATCGATCATTGGACCGCTCAAATACCCGCGTTTCACTCGATCGCCTGCGCCGTCAGCGCTCGTCTATTGGCAAGGCCGGGTTTTTGCGGTCTGTTGGCACCGCAGGCAGCGGCGCCTTTGCCGCCAGCCAGGTCAGCTGATGCGCTTACCACGATTTCAACGCAGTGTAGCCGCAGCTCCCGCCGGCGCCGCCGTCAATCCAGCTGCCGGTGCCCCGGGCCAGGAGCTCGAGCGGGTACTGAGCACCTTTTCACAGGAAGTATTCAAGCGCCGCGCGGCCGAGCAGCAGGCCGAGGGCGCGCTGGAGGGGCTGGAGTCCGGGCTGGAAGGCGAAGAGCTTGAGCAGCGCGGTACCTTTACGATCCGCGACCGGGCTTTCAACCAGGCCGCTCGCACCGGCCATGTGGCCGGTATCCGTAACGACATCAAGACAACGCTGGCCGACCTGGCGCTCAAAGCGCGTGATTTGCCTGCTGATGAGTGGGTCGATGCGTTCACCAAAACGTCCGACGGCGTGCGCGATGGCCTGCTGGAAGAAAGTTCACCGGCCATCCGTGGCGAGGTGCTGGCCTATTTCAATGACACGGCCTCGAATCTGCGCCTGAAGATGCTCGAATCACAGCAGGGCGAACTGCGCAAACAAACCATTAACGACCTGAAGGTTGGCGGGCTGCAACTACTCGATGACATCACCACCGCCGCGCGTGAGGGTGATGTCGGCTTGCTGACGGCCCGCCAAAAAGAATTTGAGCAAACCTTTGACACTGCCGTTGAGGCGGGCCTGATGGACCCGGCACTGGCTGACCAGGCCGTTAAAGACATGCATTCTCAGGCCATCCTGGGCGAAATGGAAGGTGCTTTCGAGGTGGTGCTGCGTGAGGACGGCCTGGAAGCGGGCGAGAAATCACTGGCACGGTTGGAAAAGGCCGCCGCCAGCGGCATGGACCTGTCGGCCGAGGAAAAGGACCAGCTGGCCCTGACCCTGCGCGGGCGGTTAAATCGTGCCCGCAGTGACGCCGCCCAGATCGCGGCGCGGGAACGGGCAGCTACTGCCGCAGCATCGGCCGGGCTCAACCGGCGGGCCACGGACACCATTTCGATGCTCGAGGCGGGGTTCCAGGCGCCGGTCGACCAGCTGGCTGAGGACCTGGTGCGCGCGGAGAAGTTCGACAAGCTGGCCGAGTTGGGAAGTGCAGTTGAGCTGCAGGGAAAGCTGGGGCTGTTCCAGTCCGCGCCGCTAAGCGAGCAGGACGCCGCGCTGGAGACCCTGCGCGCTGACCTCAATGCCAAGAAACTGGATCCGGAGGCGTTCCGATTCTTCCGTGCGGCCGAGCGAGTCCGCAATAACACCGAGACCCTGCTGGAGAAGGACCCGCGCACACTGGCGATCCGTCAGGGCATCATTGAGCGCGATCCGGCGCTGGTGCTTGATTCGGTGGAAACCTTTGCCGAGTCACTGACGGCCCGGGTAGACGGCTCGAATACAGCCTCGCAGCATTACGGCCGCCAGATTCCCGCGCTAACGGAACTGGAAACCGATCAGCTGGGCGCTTTTTGGGACCAGGCCGGCATCGATGAGCGCCTTGCCATCAGCCAGGCCATGGTGGACGGATTGGGACCCGAGGCGGGAGAGGTGCTGGGACTGCTCGATCAGAAAGGGTTTCGACTGGCAGCATTCACCGGCGGGCTGGTATCAGAGGGCCAGCACGCCGTGGCCACGTCCGTCCTGCGCGGTGAGCAGGCCATCGCCGCCAATTCCGAGCTGATGCCCAGCGGTGCCAATAAGGCATTGCTCGATGAGCATATCAGCGGCACCCTGGGCAGTTCGTTCGCGCACCTGCCGGAATTTCGGCAGACCACCACCCGCGCAATCAATGCCTGGTATGCAGACCGGGCCAGCACTGCCGGCGATTTTAGCGGCGAGTTTGACGCTGATCGGGCCAATCTTGCGATCGAAGCGGTGGCGGGCAATGTTTTGGAGGACAACACCGGCGGCCAGTTCGTGCTGCGCGATGTCCGCCAGAGCCAGTTTGAGAGCTGGTTTAACTCAATCGACAAAGACGACATTATTGATGCCGGCGGGGTGGCGGGCCATGAATCGGAAAATGCTGCTGACCTGGTGCGCCGCGCCAGCGTCGTTGCAATGGGGCCCGGGGTGCTGCGTTTTACCATTCCCAACCCGTTCACCAATACCCCACAGTTCTTGATAACTGCCGAGGGCGCACCGTTTGAGCTGACCGTGGACCTGACCGATATCCCGCCATCAGCAGAAGCGCTTGAAAACTTCCCAGCGGTCAGGGCGCTGTAATGCCATACCCGAGCTCGGATGAAATCAAGCGCCTGGAGCAATTCAGCGGTGAGTTTGCTGTCCAGGACCCAGAGGACACACCCAGCCTGTGGGGCGAGACCATGCGCGCGGGTTTCGACCAGATCATGGCAGAAGAACGCTCCGACTCGAAAAGCAGGGCCTGGCGCCCGCACCTGAAAAGCCGCGCCACTGCTATTAAAAACCTGGGCGGTGATTCTGAGCTGGCATTCTTGTATGCGCGCGAGGGTGTTGAGCAGATCGCCGCCACCGCCGCATTGCTCGATACCCGCGGTGAAGCGGCGGCCCGTTCCAGTTCCGCAGGGTCCCGGCGTGTGGATGCCCTGCTGCAGCAGCGGCTGTTTGAGCGCGCCTTCCCCGATGAAGTCAGCACCGATGCCCAACTGGCCACCACGATCACGCAGGAGCTCGCACAGCGACGCAATCAAAATCAGAGCGTCATGGCGAGGGGGCCCGCGTCCGCGGCGTTTGTCGGGCAGGCGGGCGCCCTGGTGACCGATCCGGCGGTGCTGGTGACCCTGCCGCTGGGAGGCCCGGCGCAGGTTGGTCGGGGCCTGATGATGAATGCCGCGCGAGGTTTCGGTATTGAATCGAGTATCGCCGTGGCCACTGAGATACCGATTCAGTTTGAAGTGCTGCAATTCAAGGATGAAATTGACAGCCCGTGGACCTATGCCGATGCCGCGTTCAACGTGCTGTCAGCGACCCTGGGCGCCGGGATACTGCGCGCGACTGGCAGCATCACCATCGATATGGCCGGCAATGCCCTTAAAAAATACGGCAGGCTGAGCCCGGCGCTGAAAACCGACGAATCAGAAGCTGCCGCGGCGATTCTTGAATCGCTGATGGACACCGCACCGCAAAGCCCGCGAGAAGCTGCCAGCCCTGACCTGGTACCGGAGCAATTGGCCGGTGAGGCGCCGCTGGTAGATACCGCACACACAGAGGCGCTGTCCAAAGCCCGCGCGCAGTCTGAAGCCGGCGAGGCGGTAGATGTCACCGGCACCCTGGGGCTCGAACCGCTCAATGAAGTTGATCAGTCCGCCCAGGGCTTCGTGCTGGAAAATGTAACGGTATTCGGGCCCGAGGATATCCAGGTTGATGCGGCCCGATTCCAGTTCAAGGGCGCCGGTGATGCGTCCGGCGTTACTACCTCGCTGGCCAAGGTGGACAAATTCGACCAATCCCTGGCAGGGCAGGTGCTGCTGTGGGAGGACGCCGCCGGCACGCAGTTCATTGTTGACGGCCATCAACGCCTGGCGCTGGCCAAAAGGGCAGTGGCCGCCGGGCAGGATCCTGCCGAAGTCCGGTTGTCTGGTTTTATTTTGCGAGAAGCCGACGGTATTGCTGACATCGACGCCATGCGCATTGGTGCGGTGCGTAACCTGACAGCTTCAACCGGTGATGCCCTTGATGCGGCTAAGGTACTGCGCGGAATCGGCCCCGCGGGGGAGTTGCTACTGCCGCCTCTTCCCCCTTCCAGTGCCTTGCTGCGTCAGGGGCGCTTTCTTGCCCGGCTGGGCGATGAGGCATTCAATGCCGTGGTTAACGACGTGGTGCCGCCCCGGTTCGGCGCAGTGGTCGGCGAGCTGATTGGTGGTAATGCCGAGCAGGTGGCCACCATCAATGCCCTGGCCCGCCTGGCGCCGCCCAACGAGCTGCAGGCCCGCGCCATGGTTGAGCAGATCAAAACGGCCGGGTTTGCCAAGCGTAAAACCGCTGACCTGTTCGGTGAGCGGGAAGTGGCAGAATCTCTGATCAAGGAACGTGCCCAGGTACTCGATTCAGCGCTGAAATCCGCAAAAGCCGATAAGCAAACTTTCGGGCGGTTGGTTTCACGTGAAACAACGATCGAAGAGGCGGGGCATAATAAACTGGATTCAAGGGCCAACCAGGCCAAGGTGGACGAAAGTGGCCAAGCGATCGAAATCATCTCCCGCCTCGCCAACACGAAAGGCGAAGTCAGCGACGCGCTCACCGCGGCCGCCAAAAAAGTCAGCCAAGGGGCAAAGCCCGCAGACGTTACAGACCCTGTTCTCGAGGCCGTTAGACGAGCGACAAAGGTCAGCGATCCGGGCCGCCGCGCGGCTGACGCAGCTCGACCCGTAGAGTCCCCTGTACCTGGTCGCGCCGTAGATCGTGACCAGGTGCTGCCCGAGCAGGAGGCGGCTTTTCTCGAAGCCCTGACAGCCGGCCAGCGCGGGAAAAATACGCCTGAGAAAATTATTGCCGGGGCACCGGAGGCTCAAAAGGCCTATGTGGCTGAGCTGCAAACGCTGCTGGATGATATTGCCGGTGCATCGCTGAAAGTGGCGCCCCAGGGTGCTGGCAATAAAACGCTGGCATCGGTTAAGAAAAAGCTCGACAAGCGCCCGGCGGCTGGTGGGGACCCTTCGACGTTCACGGATATCCTGCGCGCGACGCTGGTCATTGATTCACCGGATATATCTGATGCAGTGATCGCTCGCCTGGTGGAGCGCTGGGGTGTGTCAGTGGAAGATTGGGCGGTACGCGGTGGATATTACGATCGCGCGGTAAACATTGTCATGGATGATGGCCGGGTGGCGGAACTGTTATTCCTTGAGCCGGCCATGTTTAACGCCAAATTCAAAGGCCATGATTTCTACGATATTGTGCAAGATGTCAGCCGATCAGCCGAAGAGCGCGACGCCGCTGAGCTGGCCATGAATGAACTGTATGGAAAGGCCCAGCAGGATGCGGGGCCAGAATGGGATCAGGTGCTGGGGCCATCCGAAGGCAGGGGCGCGGCATTGGGAGCGACTCGGGCGAGCTCGTCCAGCGAAATCTCTTTGCCCTCAAAGCGCACCATTCCGGGAGCCGCGGCTACCCAGGAGCCGGTGCCATCCAAGGCCCAGGCCGCTGAGCCGTCGGCTGATACCACCGCCGCATTGCCGTCAAGTAGAAAAGCTCTCACTGAAAGTACCTCCGGTGACATTATACCGCCGAATGGGGGCGGGCCACAAGGTATACAAGAGAGGGATTTGCTAGGCGATGATACCCGCACCGCCCAGGCGCTGGCCGATGAAACCGCCCGCCGGGATGCTGCGCGCACCGCCGGCCAGGAATCAGTGGAAACGGGCGACCCTGGCGATATGTTCAGCCAGGCAACGCGCCAGCAGGATATCCTGGATACACCGGAAGCGCCTGCCCGCGGCCGCCCTGATGAGGGCTCAGCTACCGGTTATGTCAGCGATGCAGAGTATGATGCCGCGATCGCACGCCTGGATGACCTGGAGACTGAAGCCGGCGAGCTGGTGCAAGTCAGCCGGGTAACGGTCGACGAATCAGGCAACCAGGTGCTGGAGCTGGTATCAGCCCGCCGGGCAATGAATGATTTAAACGACACCGAGGCCGCGCTGCTCGACGTTCAGGTGTGCACCAAGGGGACAGGTTGATGGAAGTACCGGCCAAGCTAGTAGAATCTGTCAGCACCGATCCAACGCCCGGCGCTTATGGCTTTTACACCGGATTTTCCGACTCCAAAATTCTCGGTATGGTTTTTCGTTGCCCCTGTGGCTGTGGATCGATAGGTTCACTGGATTTCCGCAACGATAACCCGGATCAGCATCCGTCATGGACATGGGACGGCAACCAGGAAATGCCGACCCTGACGCCATCGGTGCTGAAAAACTCAGATTGTCGGTGGCACGGTTATTTGACTGCCGGCGTTTGGGAGTCCTGCTGATGAGTTTTTTCGATTGTGTAGAGGATGCGGTGCGCGGTGGCACCCTGACCCGCGATCAGGCTGAGGCGCTGTATAAAAAATCTCAGGAAATGGAGCGCACCTTTGCACTGGATCCGCAACACAGCCCGGAGTCTGCGCTACGCATGGGGCAGGAAGAGGCCATTAAAGCCAGCAAACGGCAAACCCGGCATGCCAAGTTCCAGGCGGCCAAGCAGGCGGTATTGAATGCTGAAAATGTCCGCCACATACGCGGCCATGAGAATGGTTCAGCGATCGGGCTGGGCGCGCTACTGGCTCGGGATCTGCGCGGTACCTCGGGATATTCGAATGTAGATTTTCGCGCCAAGGCCATCCTGGGCGATGCACACCGTATTTTTGCTGAGGGCCTGTCAGCGCTGCGCACCACACACGCCGGTTTGCGTCAGGACAAAGAATTATTACGCCAGGTGATCCGCGAGGTATTTGGCGATTCATCCGGAAGCGATCAGGCTGCCGGCATCGCCAAGTTGTGGAGCGAAACGGCCGAGCGGCTGCGCACGCGGTTCAACCGTGCCGGCGGATCCATTGCCAAGCGCGCTGATTGGGGCATGCCACAAACCCATGAACCGGTGCGAGTGCTGCGCGCGGGTAAGACGGACTGGCTACGGTTCGTGCAGCAGCGCCTCGACACTGAAGCGATGACCAATGCCGATGGCGCGGTGTTGTCCCCTGGTGAGCTGGACCTGGTCCTGCAGGATATCTTCGAAACGATATCGACGGACGGCGTGGCCAAGCTGGTACCCGGCAAGGGCGGCGGGACAAAACTGGCCAACCGCCG
>JAJFKD010000218.1 GCA_021773405.1 Porticoccus sp. | reverse complement strand
AGTTGGAATACCTGCTTCGATTGAATCACGTATGAGTTGAGCAATTGTGGTTGACAAATCATCCCGACTGACCGTCTGATTATGAAAGGTGATTATACCTGGCTCAGTTGCGTACTCAGCCAACGATTGGATAGGTGGAGTGTTGGGGCGAAACTGCCGGTAATAATTGACAAGCCTCTGCGTCGAACGATAGTTCCCTATCAATTCCATGTGAGCGATCGAGGGAAGCCCAAACTCTTGGGCTATCTCAATAGGAGATTTGCTGACCGCGCCCAGCGATTCATAGATGGATTGATGTGCGTCTCCAACGAAGAATAGCACCGGTGGTTTGTCAGCAGCTCGGTAGATAGAGGACAGGATTCCAAATTGCAAATCCTGAGTGTCTTGTATTTCGTCAACGCATATCAGTCGGATGATGTGTGCCAGGGTTTTTGAAATCTCCTCAACTTCCTGCAATAACCTGTACGCGTAATACAGGACATCATCGTAGTCGAGCAATTTGGCTTCTTGGAGTTGGTTCTGGTAAGCCTGGAATATCTCCGCAGCTACTTCTTCATTTTCTACATTTCCAGTTCTGTCCCGCGCGGTATTGACATCATAGTAGGCTTGCTGGCCAAAATGAGACTTGAGCTCCGTCAGCGTCCGTTCAGTAAAGTATTCATCTGCGACAGAGAACCCTCTCTGGATTCGAGCAATGTAAGGTGCATATGGTCTGAGTATCCATTCTAGTGCGAATGCATGGATTGTCCCTGCCCACAGCTGATCGCGACCTATATCTGCTTGGTCCAGTCGCGTTTGGATTTCATCCGTAGCCCGATTCGTAAAGGTCAAGGCTACTACCCGGTGCTTTGTCGAGTCCAACGTTTCCAAAGCTCGAATGACGCGACATATCAGAACCCTTGTCTTCCCACTTCCCGGGCATGCGGTCACGACCAAATTAGAGTCGTGACCGACAGCATTCTGTTGTTCTGGATTGAGCTTGATCATTCTTGGGCATAATCATTGAGATAACCAATGAAATCGGATAGATCGTCATCTGGTGCGGTCTCACTGTAAAGTTTGATGAAGGCCTGTGGGTCCATCTCTCTTAGTTCTGTGACCGGAGGGAACTCACTACGGAGGCCATTATCGAAAAATTCGTTTCCTAGCCGGAAAAGACCCATGTGTTTGAGCGTAGACGCTGTGACGCTGTCGGCAGCAAATGCCACAGCTCTCAAGATGTATTTTGGAACCAATATGTTAACATGGAGAGACTCTGACAACAATAATGCAAACCAACCTTTACCGACCTTATTTGCCAGCTTGAGGATCTGCGGGCCAGAAACTGATAGATCTTCCGAATTGAGGGCTTCTCTTACGCGCTCCTTGTCCTGACGGCGAGTATATATCTTATCGATTGCTTCTTCCACTGGTCGGGCGTTACCTGCCAGGAGAAAATCCACCTCAAAGGTGTGTTGTGCGAAAAAGCCTGACACCCAAGAGTTATTCTCGGTGAAACGCTGCAGGGAGTCATGTCGTCGTTCACCTGTCTTTTGAGATTCCCGTGCGTGTCTCTGAACTATATCGTCGTCTTCCAGGTTTTCGGGAAGATCTATAGCCGCCATGTCCAGATCCGTTACGATGGCACATCGCCGCCGGATTCTATCGTTGTGAAACATTATTGCCACATGCTCGAAGAACGCCGAATTCATTGCAATAACACTGATCCCCATCTCATCTGGGCTGAGGCCCAGCGTAGCGCGTATCATCCCCGGGATCATCACAAGCTCGGCCTCTCCTTCAACAAGAATGACGCCTTTTGCAAAGAGAAGTGTGGACCTAGATGCATCAAGATACCGTTCGACTCTTCCAGCAGCGAGTTCACCGAGCCCAGCAGCGGGTTGATAGACCTCAGCGTGATCCATTCGTTTTGCAAGAACGTTAACACTTCCTATCTTGGCGGCCGAGGAAATGTGAGTCGAGTGGGTGGATACTATAACCTGTGTTCGATTGGCTGACTGTCGCTCAAAGAGAGTCTTCTGAATGTGGGTGTGGATATGTGCCTCGGGCTCCTCAACCAGAAGGAAGTGTGCGACTTTATCACCGGACAAGTTCAGTTCATATTCTAGCAGCTTCAGTGCAAGGTAGATTAAGTTCGCACCACCCAGGCTCTGCTCTGCTAAGTCGCCACGGTAATCGGAGCCGATATCATCGCCAACGGTAACAGAGAGGCGTTGCAGAAGCTTCTCCAGTTGGTCCGGAAGCGCGGATTCGATACTTACGCTCGGGGAATATGTCTGACCCACGGTTGAATGCAATGTGTCCTGTACTCCTGTCGCGATGGCCCTTATCTCTGGTAGAGCCGAGATATCTTTGTTCAGTAGAGTGACAGCATTGGTGATACGTGCTGCATCATCTATCTTGATGGTGGCATCTGTCCCTCGCAGCAATGCGATTAGTGGGTTAGACCGATACCCGCGTAGATCAGCGATCACATCGCGTAGTGCCTGGGCGAAAGTACACGTTATTTCGGGGTGAATTGCTCCCATGCGAACTCCAAGCAATTCCTGGTCATCATCGTTAGGGTTCGGGAAAGAGTAATTTTCAAAGTCACCAACTAATTGACTGTAGATTCCATCACCTAGGAGGTCTGCTCGTGCCCGCCCGGTGAAAACAGGCTCATAATCGTCGATAGTGAGTCCATCGAGGTGTTCTTGGATCGCACGATGCTCTATGCCATCATTGGTCATTTCGTAAAGTCGATTTCTTTGTTCCAGCTTGGGCCGAAAGTACAGCGTATAAGTACCGGTGTTGCTGTCGTTCATGTGGCCTGTCTCGTGTTTCAAGAGCTGACACCCTTCCGAAGGATCCACCTCTTCGAAATCCAGCGATATGACAATCCAGTGACCATGCCAGTTTGCAAGTGCTCGACAGAAATCAGTATCTCGAAGGTGAGTAGCATTGCGTGAGAGTGTATCGTCGAGAAGAAGTCTTAATGCAAAGAGGGTATTCGTCTTTCCTGATGCATTCTCGCCTATCAATGTATTGACACCTTTACGGAAGATGAACCTTCCGGTCATGAAGTTCCTGAAATGTCGTATTCGAAGTTCAGATATGTGCATGTGTCATCCTCCACGCCAGAGTGTGCACTTCTGACTATCCTGTATCTTATGCTGTACGTCCGATTCCAATCGCAGCACGAAACGCGACCTTACAACAAAATTATGTCGGAAGAAATACGGTTATGTGGCAGGCACTTCCAAAGTGCCTGCCACATATTCTACAAACCATTACGACGGGTCCACCAGCCCAAGCCGTTCCAGGTATTGCGGTTGCGCCCCCAGGGCAATGCGGCTCACCCCGCGAAAATCATTTGCCTCTCGTTCCCACGCTCTGCGTGGTATTGCATCCAGGACGCTTCGCGTCAAATCAAGACCACTCTGTCGTCACCTCAATCAACCCACCGGTCCCGGCATAATTACTTGCGCTTGAATAGCGCCAGTGCTGCGGTTCATCAACCTAGCCTCGCCTGACCGGATTATTGTGAATGTATTCTATCTTCTGTACCATCATCTCCTCGCTCTGAATCTGCTGTGGGTGAGAGCCCTCCTGCCAGAACTGGTGCTGGCGATCTGTCTTGTGTTGTTTCTTAAAGAAGTTGAGTTGACCAAGTATGTTGGATGAGTTCCTTTCTTTAAGGAAATCTATGATATTTCTCGCTGTATAGGATTTGAAAGCACCGACTTCTTTCGACAAGTCGTCACTTGCCGCCACAAGATGTAGATGATTTTCAAGAATTACATAGGCAAACAAAGTTAGGCGCTCCTCTCTGCGCAGGAATGCTAACGAGTCGAGTACGATCCGGACAGCATCCGGACGATTGAACAATGGCAGCCAGTTAAGTACGGTGCAAGTCAGGAAGTAAGGTCGCTTCGCTGAATCATTCGGGATTCTGTATCGACTACGACCCACTGTTGTCTTCCGAGTTTTTCATTAGACGCTGAGCGTCAAGCTTGGCATTCCCACGCAGAGCGTGGGAACGAGAGTAATAACGGCGGCTTAAAATCGTGGTGAAACTATTGGGTTTGGGATTAGGCCAACCAGATAAATGGGGTGGAGTCAGGTTACCTGCTCGGTTCAATTTGGCACGCCGCAACTTCATCAAACTCTCCAACGTCTCCAACATCCTGGCCCTGAGAACCACTTTGGGACTGGCTTCAGGGCTTTTCTGCGAGCTTGTCTGTGGGGCAGACTCTCAATAAAAACTAAGATAGGGGTCGAGGCAGCGAATGTCAACACTTTCGAGAGGCAACCGTGTGGCTGCTTCTATAAGTGCTGAGGGCGTCATCCCTCCGATGAGGTGGGAATTTGCACTCTGCCTCTCACCGCCTGATGGTTACGCGCGCGTGAAGATCGCCAAAATGATTCAATCCTACCAAACAGCTTTCGGATAGAAATCCAGGATAATCTGATCTTTGGTAAGAATCGCGAGGTTTTTGGTGAGCGCGGTCGCGACAATGGTCCGGTCCGCAGGATCGCTGTGGTCCCAATCCAGTTGAATATTCTCCAGCCAGATCTGCTCGTCTACCGGAACGATCTCAATGCAGCCCAGGGACTTCAAGCGGTCAACATATCCAGCCAGACTTTCCCGGATTTCGAGGGTTCCCTTTTTTTGTTTTATCCAAATTTCCCAGATTGAGATTGATGAGACAAAGCCGCCCTCGGTCGGGATCGCCGCACAAATCTGTTGAGCTGTTGCTGACAAACGCTCGGGATCGAGTGTCCACCAGAGCAGTGCGCACGTATCTAGCAGGACCAAACCTACAGGCCCCATTCGGCAGTTTCCGGATCCATAATCGAATCGTCGATGATCACTTTTCCACGTAAGTCCGCAAACGCCTTTTCGACTGTTTTCCTCTTGTTAATCGGAACCACTTTCAGGGTTGGGACATTATTATTGGTGACAATAAGTTCCTCTCCCGTCTGCTCAACCTCTCTGAAGTACTCGAGCATTTTTGCTTTTAGAACACCTTTGGAAACTGTTTTCATCTATTTTGTCCGTCTAAGCGACTATAGTCATGACTGTGACTAATATAGCGGAGAATCTGTCGACTGTCAAGTACTTTCAACACCTTTGTCACTCTTGTCAAACACAAACTCCCCGTCGCGAGCATCTATTCTGATCGAGTCATCTTTCTTCAGATCACCCGACAATATCATGCGCGAGAATTCATTGATCAGCTTACGCTGCATCAGGCGTTTGAGCGGGCGGGCGCCGTAAACCGGGTCGTATCCTTGCGCGGTCAGGAGATCTTTAGCTTGCTCCGTCAGTACGGCATCAAAGCCCTGGCGCTGCAAAACTTTGCGCACAAGTTGCTCAAACTGGATGTCGACGATTTCGTGGATATGGGCGCGGGTCAGAGGATGAAA